>JBJKSY010000176.1:0-11098 GCA_046703645.1 Cyclobacteriaceae bacterium | reverse complement strand
ATTTTTTGATTTTCTCCGGATTAATTTTCCTTTTAATAGCCTGCGGGAAATCCCGTCCTGATTACAGCCCTGAAATTTCCGGAGATCTCCGGCAATGGCACAAGGTAGTGCTGGTTTTTGACGGACCTAACTCCGGCGAAAATGATTCCATAAATCCTTTTCTACAGTACAGGCTGAATGTGACCTTCAGCCGGCAAAATAAAAAAATGCTTGTACCGGGATTTTATGCTGCGGATGGGAATGCAGCTGAATCCGGGGCGGATCATGGAAATAAATGGAAGGTAATATTCTGCCCCGATGAATATGGCATATGGAATTATACAGTGTCTTTCAGGTCAGGGAAAGATATTGCAGTAAGCGATGATCCGGGGGTGGGGAAAGGGATTTTTTCAGATGGTTACACCGGGCAGATTGAGATACAGCCTGCCGCGTCAAATGAAGGTGATCCCGAATCAAAAGGCAGGCTGGTTTATAACGGAACCCATTATCTCAGGTATGCCGGCACTGAAAAGGCTTTTCTGAAAGCAGGAGCTGACAGTCCTGAGAATTTTCTCGCCTACAGGGATTTTGATGGTACATATTTCGGCGGCTGGAATGATTCTTCCCGGGAAGGGGAAGCCAGCCCCAACAGGAACCTTCATGATTATGAACCCCATATACGTGACTGGCATTCAGGGGATCCATCCTGGCGTAATGGAAAAGGAAAAGGCATAATCGGCGCCTTGAATTACCTGGCATCGAAAGGCATGAATTCAGTTTATATGCTGACCAACAATGTTGGCGGAGACGGGAAAGACGTTTTCCCCTGGACAACCTATAATTCCGATTTTACCAGGTTCGATGTCAGTAAACTGGAACAATGGGAAATCGTGTTCGATCATATGGATAAGCTGGGGATCATGTGCCATTTTGTAACCCAGGAAACTGAAAACCAGCTTCTCCTCGATAGCGGTAAACTGGGATTGACCCGGAAATTATATTACAGGGAACTGATTGCCCGGTTTGCCCACCACCTGGCCGTTACATGGAACCTGGGGGAAGAAAACGGACCTTCAGGTATGAATTCGAAGGGTCAGACGAATGAGGAAAGAAGGGAAATGGCCATGTATTTTAAAACCCATGATCCCTATGAGAATTTTGTGACCATTCATACACATTCCGATCAGAAGGATAGGGATAAAATCCTTAACAGCCTTCTTGGTTTTCCCTACCTTGACGGCGCCGGGCTTCAAACCTCCCCTGAAGAAGTGCATAAGGAAACCATTCACTGGCGCAGTGAATCGGAACAAAAAGGAAGAGACTGGGTGGTTACCAGTGATGAAATCGGCCCTGCCTCTATTGGGGCAAAACCTGACCAGTACGATCCCCTACACAACGAAATCAGGCACTATGTGCTCTGGGGAAACCTTATGGGGGGAGGCGGGGGTGTAGAGTGGTACTTCGGCTATAATTACCCGAACAATGATTTGAATTGTGAAGACTGGCGATCACGTGACAAGCTTTGGGATCAGACAGAAATTGCAGTTGATTTCTTCGAAAACAACCTGCCATTTACTGGCATGGTTCCGGCTGACAGCCTTGCCAGCCCATCAGGGGTTTATTGTATGGCTGCTTCCGATAGTCTTTACGCACTTTACATTCCTGAAGATGCTGAATGTTCATTAAAAGCGGCTCAAAAGCTTAATTACCGGTCAACCTGGTTTAATCCCCTGAAAGCAGAAAATCCGGTCAGGGGGGATACAATTTTTCCGGATTCAACAGGATGGATACATATTCACCCTCCTTTATCTATTAGCAGGAAACAGGATTGGGCCGTTATATTAAATCTTCTTAAATAACGGATTTGATCATAAAAATATAGAATAAGTAAACTTCATGTTAGCTACTACCCCGGATCTTAAACAGATCGTTCTTTCCGCGAACCGGATCAGGCCCTGGATTCATAAAACGCCTGTATTGACTTCGGCTTATATCAATGAAATCTGTGAAAGCCGTATTTTCTTTAAATGTGAAAACTTTCAGAGAGTGGGTGCTTTTAAATTCAGGGGCGCCATGAATGCTGTCCTTCAACTTCCTGAAGTCTTACGTTCAAAAGGAGTAGCAACACATTCATCCGGGAATCATGCCCAGGCCCTGGCCCTGGCGGCCCGTTACCAGGGTATGAAAGCATATATTGTCATGCCTGAAAATGCACCGGCTGTTAAGAGAAATGCAGTGCGTGATTATGGTGCGCATATAATCAATTGCCGGCCCACCCTCGCTGCCAGGGAACAAACACTTGCTGAAACCACACAAGAAACTGGTTCAGTGTTTATTCACCCGTATAATAACTATGATGTAATTGCCGGGCAGGCCACCTGTGCCTATGAATTGCTTGGAGAAATCAGTGATCTGGATTCCATTATAGCTCCGGTAGGAGGAGGAGGATTATTAAGCGGCACATGCCTTTCCTCCCATTATTTAAATGAATATATAGAAGTTTTCGGGGCTGAACCGACCGGTGCCGGCGATGCCGTACTATCCCTTCAGAAAGGAGAAATTGTACCTTCCGTCAACCCGGATACAATTGCTGATGGTCTGCTTACCTCGCTTGGCGATAAGACCTTTCCGATCATTAAAAAACATGTTCAGGGCATTATTCCTGTAGAGGACCAGGAAATCATCGGCGCTATGCGAATACTCTGGGAGCGAATGAAAATTATTATAGAGCCCTCGGGGGCAACCGCCCTGGCGGCCCTGATCCATGAAAAGGATTACTTCAAAAACAGGAAAGTTGGGGTCATTCTTAGCGGCGGGAATATCGATATAACTCACCTTCCTTTCAACGGGAAGTAATATCAGGCTACTTATAACAGAAGAAAGAATAATCCGGCATAAATGAAAAAATAAAAGCTATTATTGGATTAATTCGATTTGAAATGATAGATTTAAAATTGATTTTTATTGCCTCTTATAAATCATGACATGGGAACCCCAAAAGTGAAATACAAAGCAGTTATGCTTGTTGATGATAATGAGATAGATAATCTCATAAATCAGAAGATGATCGAGGCGGCGGATATTACGGAAACAATATATACACATACCGGGGCTAAAAGTGCCATTGAATTTCTTAAAAACCTTGAGAAAGTCGGTGAGCTCAGCAACGAAATTCTTCCTGCCGTAATTTTCCTTGATATTGATATGCCCCTGATGGATGGCTTTCAGTTTCTGGATGAATTTGACAAACTTATGGCAGCTACCAAGGATAAGTGCAAGATCGTCATGCTCACATCCTCTATAAATCCCAAAGATGTAACACGGTCGAAGGGGTATAATTATGTAAAAAAATATATCAATAAGCCCCTTTCACAGGAGAATCTCGAGAACCTCAATGTCTGATTAATTCAGAGCAAGCTTCGAGATCATTTTATCATCAAAATTTATTAAAAGAGTCGGTGTAAAAGGTATGAATTTGTACTGCGTGACCTTTTCAACGAGGGATTTGATCTTTAAGGATTTCTGCTTCTGGGAATTACTGACACTGATCTTCAGAATTTTTGTGATCAGGTAAAGATGTTCGCAATTCTTTTTGCCGATCAGCCTGATCTGTCGTTGCACACTGTTCATGAGCTGCTGAAAAAGATCCACTTCCCCGGTAAGACAGTAAATAATAGCGAGGAAGATTTTAATTTCAAGCTGGGCATAGGGATACCGCTTGAAACTGACTTCATTCAAAAGCTGGTTAAGCCAATGTGCTGCTGTTACGAATTTACCGGCATAGAAACAGGAAAGAGCACGATAGGAGACATAAACAAGGTGATTGGGAATGTCATTGACATCACTTTCAAAATCCTTGAACAGATCATCATCTTCCAGGTACATCTTGTCTTCCGTCTGCATTCTACGGTGACGCAGGATTTTTGAAATAAGGAACTGGGTGGGAAAGGTATACAGGCTGTAATTGGTAATTAAAACGGAAATGGATTCATTCACCGAACCATAATACTCTTCCGCTTTACGATATACCTTGTAATGGTTATAGTATTCGAGTTTAAGAAACTCAAACACCGTCTGCAGATGGAAGTACAGGGAATCAAGCTGGTAGGAAATGATTACCTTTTCAACACGGTCAATGATATCCTCGATTGGTTCTAATTCCATTTCCAGCTTTTCATCCTTGTTGACGAACAGCCGGTGAAAAATATTGATCAGACTTTTATAAACAAAAAGGCGATGGGATTCATAGAGGGAACATACGTTATTTATTTCCCTGTTGAGAAGCTCAAGCTCCATGTCGGACCTTTCCGAAATTCCCGTCAAAATATAATTTCCGTATTTCTTGAAATAATCTGCAAGAAGATCCTCCGCTTTGTCGACGGCAAGTGTATAGGCAACATGCTTGTTATAATTCTGCGAATAATTAAAATAGTCGGCCGCATGAATATGATATTTCTTCAGGAGTTTATAAACCACCGTCAATTCATTCGACAGGTCATAATCGAGCAGTTCCTTTTCCAGTTTCTTGAGGGTGGCAATAGCAATGGCTTTCTTCTTTGTGAATATGATCTCATTGATATTGGCAACCTTTTTAAGAATATCCGCCCGCGGATTTTCCATTTGCTGAAGAAGATACTCTTCGATTTTCTGGTTCAGCCGGGAACGGAGGGTATAGTAAGCATTGGAATTCACTTCCAGCTCCTCCATAATCCTGGTGTCGGAGAGATGTTTTTCCCGCATCAGCTTCAGAAGAGTGGCCGATTTTTCCGCGCTGGTACCTAACAGGGACTGATATATGGCATCATATTCTTCCTGGGATAATTGCTTGACGATATATTTAAGTTTAGCCATACCGGAGATTAATTCAATCCCAAATAATTACAGTTAAATTAATATGAATTGGATAAATGTAATATTTTTCACCGTAATATCAGTGAAATACGCCCTTGAAAAATTACTGTTTGCCCTTCGAATTAAAGGAAAACAGAATTAAGGCGGTTGTTAAATAACGGCAAGCCTCGATGCATCCTTGCCTTCAAGAAGGCTATGCTCCATGAGAAATTTATCCGCTTCGCGGGCCGCTTCACGGCCTTCGGAGATAGCCCATACCACCAGAGACTGGCCACGCCGCATATCACCTGCGGTAAATACTTTACCGATATTGGTCTGGTAGTTATTGTCATTGACATTACCACGGGAATCAAGGCTTATATTCAATTGTGATATGACCCCGTCGTGTTCGGGATGCTCAAAACCGATTGCAAGAAGAGCCAGTTCACAGGGTAACTCCCTTTTTGTGCCCGGGATCTCGTGAAATACGGTCTTCCCGGTTTTGGGATCGGCTGACCATTCAATATCTACAATGGATAGTGATTTAACGTTGCCGTGCTCATCACCTATGAATGATTTTGTAAGTATGGACCAATTTCTTTCGCAACCTTCTTCGTGGGAGGAAGAGGTCCTCAGGATCATCGGCCATTGGGGCCAGGGGTTATTTTCAGCCCTGTCGGAAGGCGGTTTTGGAAGCAGTTCAATTTGAGTTACGGATTTAGCCTTATGACGGTTAGAAGTACCCACACAATCCGACCCCGTATCACCTCCGCCAATCACGATCACATGTTTATCGGTCGCAAGTATCTCATCTTTCTTCATGAATTTATCTCCTGCAACACGTTTATTTTGCTGTCTTAGAAAATCCATCGCAAAATGAATACCTTTTAAATCCCTCCCGGGTATGGGCAGATCCCTGGGTTTTGTAGATCCACCGCAAAGAATAACAGCATCAAATGATTCCAGCATATCCTTTGCATTCACATTTTTCCCAACTTCGGAATTCGTTTTAAAAACTATTCCCTCTTCTTCCATCAGTTTTAATCTCCTGTCGAGTATATTTTTATCAAGTTTGAAGTCGGGAATTCCGTACCTGAGCAATCCACCTATTCGGTCGTCCCTTTCAAAAACCGTCACCCAATGTCCGGCTTTGTTAAGCTGGGTTGCAGCCGCAAGTCCGGCGGGTCCCGAGCCGACGACTGCTACTTTCTTTCCGGTGCGCAGCTTTGGCAATTGAGATTTTATGATTCCCAGTTCGAAGGCTTTTTCTATAATGGTCTTTTCAATAAATTCAATGGTTACCGGAGGCTTATTGATTCCAAGAACGCAGGATGATTCGCAGGGCGCCGGACATATACGCCCGGTAAATTCGGGAAAATTATTTGTGGAATTCAGGATCTCATAGGCCCGTGCCCAGTCTTCCTTATACACGGCATCATTGAACTCCGGAATATTATTTCCAAGCGGGCATCCGCTGTGGCAAAAGGGAATCCCGCAATCCATGCACCTGGCAGCTTGTTTCAGGGCTTTTTCTGAACTCTGTTCAAAATATAATTCCTGGTAATCTTTTATACGCTCTTTGGGATCACGGAGCTTAGGAAGCTCCCGGGGAAATTCCATAAATCCAGTTGGCTTACCCATGTACTTCTTTTATTTTGTTATACGGTAACTTGTTCCTTTATTTTATTCTTAAGCAGAACAGCTTTATAATCCCTGGGCATTACTTTTTTGAATTGGAGTATTGCCGATTCGAATTCATCAAGGAGCCGGGTTGCCACGGCGCTGTTGGTGAATAGCTGATGATTGCTTATTAAGGATTTAATCCTCTTAATGTCATCCTCTTCGAGAGGATCGAAATCAACCATTTCCCTGTTACAGTTAATGGAAAGCTTATCGAAAGGATCATACACATAAGCGATACCTCCGCTCATACCGGCGGCGAAATTGCGACCCGTGGGACCAAGAATAACTGCGTAGCCGCCGGTCATGTATTCACAGCCATGATCCCCCACTCCTTCAACCACGGCGGTAACACCGGAATTCCTTACACAAAAACGCTCTCCTGCAAGTCCATTGATATAGGCTTCGCCATCGATGGCCCCGTAAAAAGCGACATTTCCGATAATAATATTCTGAGCGGGATCAAATTTTGCTTTTCTGTCAGGATAAATAATAACCTGGGCTCCTGACAATCCCTTACAGAAATAATCATTGGCCTCGCCTTCAAGTTCGAATTTTAAACCTTTCGTACTGAAAGCAGCAAAGCTCTGGCCGGCAGAACCGATGAATTTATAGTGGATAGTCCCGTCGGGAAGGCCTTTACTTCCGAATTTTGTTGAAATTTCATAAGAAAGCATTGCTCCAACAGTCCTGTCGGTATTAACGATCGGGAATTCCTTGTATACCGGTTCGAAGTTTTCAAGCGAGGGTTTTGCTGTTTCAATCAGTTTCCAGTCTAGCACATCATATATGAGATGTTCCTGTTCCTTCTGCTTGAAAAGTCCAGCGTGAGGCATGGATTTTTCCTTGTAAATGACAGGCGACAGGTCAAGTGTCTGTAATTTCCAGAAATCAAGATCTTCACGGACAGTAAGCACATCAGCCTGGCCGACCATCTCATCCACGGTCCTGAAACCAAGTTCAGCCATGATCTCACGCATTTCTTCTGCGATAAAATTGAGATAGTTGATCAGGTAATCGGCTTTTCCGTTGAACATTTTACGAAGCTCCTTGTTCTGGGTAGCTACACCTACAGGGCAGGTATTGAGATGACATTTTCGCATAAGAATGCATCCCTGGGTAACCAGCGCGGCTGTTGAAATACCCCATTCCTCAGCCCCTAAAAGCGTGGCGATGGCAATGTCACGGCCGGTTCTGATCTGCCCGTCAGTCTGCAGGACCACCCTGCTTCTCAAATCGTTCTTTACCAGGGTCTGGTGGGCCTCAGCCAGACCTAGTTCCCATGGAAGCCCGGCGTGACGTATTGAACTAATGGGCGAAGCCCCTGTTCCGCCGTCATAGCCTGCTATTAAAATAACATCTGCTTTTCCTTTTGCCACACCGGCGGCAATTGTACCAACACCTGTCTCGGATACAAGCTTTACGCTGATCCTGGCGTTCCTGTTTGCATTTTTAAGGTCGAATATGAGCTGGGCGAGGTCCTCGATCGAATAAATATCATGATGCGGAGGAGGCGAGATCAATCCCACACCCGGAGTGGAATGTCGTACCCTTCCGATCCATTCATCAACCTTGTGTCCCGGGAGCTGGCCTCCTTCTCCGGGTTTTGCACCCTGGGCTATTTTTATCTGGAGTTCAGTCGCATTTGCCAGGTAATTGCTGTTCACTCCGAAACGTCCGGATGCAACCTGCTTGATAGCTGATCTTTCCCAGTCACCGTTCGGTTTTCTTTCAAACCGGATTTCATCCTCGCCACCTTCCCCGGTATTGCTTTTCGCCCCGATCCTGTTCATGGCTATGGCAAGTGTGGAATGAACTTCATGGGATATGGAACCGAAAGACATGGCGCCTGTGGCAAACCGTTTAAGAATATTTTCACGGGATTCCACTTCTTCCAGAGGAATGGATTTTCTTTCCTTGAATTTCAGGAGACTCCGGAGGGTGATATTGGTTTCGGATTGCTCATTGATCAGCCTTGCAAAGTTTTTATAGATCGCATAATCATTATGTTTTGAGGCATGCTGGAGAAGCTGAATAGTCTCGGGATTGAAAAGATGTGCTTCTCCCCGGCGTTTCCATTGATATATCCCTCCTTCCACCAGGGGCTTTACATCCACCCCCTTCCCCGGAAAGGCTATGCGGTGCTTGACCAGTGCTTCCTGGGCAAGATCATCAAAATCGAGGCCTTCAATCCGTGAAACCGTACCGGTAAAGCACCAGTTGATCACTTTTGAGCTGAGCCCGATAGCTTCGAATATCTGTGCCCCATGATATGACTGGAAAGTTGAAATGCCCATTTTGGAAAAGATTTTCAACAGCCCGTCATTAATTGCCTTCACATAATTTTTAAAAGCCTGTTCACGTGACAGTTCCTTGCTTACCAGTTTTGTCTTTCGAAGTTCATCAATGGTTTCAAAAGCCATATAGGGATTAATAGCACCCGCGCCAAAACCTATCAATGTGGCAAAGTGATGGGTTTCCCAGATATCACCTGCTTCGACAAGGATACCGGCCCGGACACGGCGGCCGTTTTTTACAAGGTGCTGATGAATGGCTCCTACGGCAAGCAGGGAAGGAATGGGAGCCCTGTTTTCACTGATCTCCCGGTCAGATAGCAGTAACACATTGGCCCCGTCATGAATAATGGCACGGTCGGCATCATCGCAGATCTTACGGAGGGCATTTTCAAGAATATCCGGTTCATTCGATGCTTCAAATGTTATATCGATGGTTGTTACCCTGAAATTGGTATGCTGAATGCCCCTGATCTTTTCAAGTTCCTCATTGGAAACTACCGGTTGAGGAAGGTATAGCTGTTTTACATGCAAAGGAGTCTCAGAGAATATATTCCAGGTTCTTCCAAGGCTTGTAAAAAGCGACATAACAATCCGTTCGCGGATGGGATCGATCGGGGGGTTACTTACCTGAGCGAACAATTGCTTGAAATAGGATGATACGTGCTGGCTCTGCCTCGATAATACTGCCAGGGGAGTGTCCATGCCCATCGATCCTATCGGTTCCTTTCCAGTTTCAATCATGGGTCCTAAAATGGCCCTTAGATCTTCGTTTGAGTAACCGAATGCCTGCTGGCGTGTCAACAGGGTATCAGGGTTAAAGGTATATTTGGGATCCTTTTCTTCGGGAACCTCCTCAATGGAAAGTTCATTAAAACGAATCCAGTCTCCATAGGGTTTACGGTTAATTAATTCCTGCTTCACCTCCTCATCACTGACGATTCGTCCTTTTTCAAGGTCGCATATGAACATTCTGCCCGGCTGAAGACGTCCTTTCATCACTACCTTCGACTGATCTACGGGAAGAGCTCCGGCTTCCGATGACATTATAACCGTGCCGTCATCAAGGAGGCAATACCGTGAAGGTCTTAATCCGTTCCGATCGAGTGTGGCTCCGACAATTTTACCATCGGTGAAACAAATGGAAGCCGGACCGTCCCAGGGTTCCATCATGGAAGCGTGGTATTGATAAAATTCCTTACGTTTCGTGTCCATCTCATTATGACCCTGCCAGGCTTCCGGTATCATCAGCATCATCACGTGCGGTATGGATCTTCCGCCCATAACCAGCAATTCAATTACAGCATCCAGGTTGGCGGAGTCGGAATGTGTAAAGTCGCAAATAGGAAGCAGCATCTGTATTTCTTCCTTTGTGAAAAGGGTCGATTCCAGCAGGGTCTGATTCGACAACATCCAGTTTACATTTCCCTTGATGGTATTGATCTCACCATTATGGGCAATGAAACGAAAAGGCTGTGCCAGTTTCCAGTTCGGAAAGGTGTTTGTTGAAAAGCGGCTATGAATTAATGCAAAGGCAGATTTCACCTTAGGATCCAGTAAATCCGGGAAATAGGATTGCAACTGGTAGGTGATTAGTTGACCTTTATAAGCAATGGTTTTACAAGATAAGGTCGGTATATAGAAATGTCCTTCATTCTCCTTAACTGAATGATTGATGGAATTGGTAGTGTGTCGGCGGAGTATGTACAGCTTTCTTTCGAAAACATCAGGATCATTTACATATTTTGAATGAGTGATGAATACCTGTTCGATATAAGGTTCCTGGGAGAGTGCGGTTTTGCCAACGCCAAACGGATTTACAGGAACCTTTCTGTATCCCAGCAATTCGAAACCCATCTTTCGGATATTCAGGTTCAGGATGGTCTTGCATTCCTCCTGGGCTACCGGATTTTTCGGGAAAAAAACCATTCCGACTCCATACTTGCCCTGGTCCGGGAGCGTAAAACCAATTTTATTGCATTCCTTAACAAAGAATTCGTGCGGTATCTGGAATAATATTCCTGCCCCATCGCCTGTTTCCGGTTCACAGCCACATCCACCCCGATGTTCCATGTTCATCAGCATGGTGATGGAGTCAGAGATTAACTTATGCGTTCTCTTGAATTTAAGATTGGCTATAAAACCAATGCCGCATGAGTCATGCTCCATTTCCGGGATGTAGAGACTTTTATTCTGTTCTTTCTGCATGTTTTTACATTTTTTTTAAATAACCCAGGAGATTCCGGCCCCAGAAAAATAAAATTATAATTTTATGAGGATTCTATTGTTCAAAATATAATTCTGAAGAATATGTA
>JBJKSY010000175.1:0-6718 GCA_046703645.1 Cyclobacteriaceae bacterium | reverse complement strand
GCCCGGTTGACAGGCAGGAATTCTATTCTATTTTGAGCGTATGTATCTCTTGTTAATTATACAAATACCTGTGGCAATCGGAGCAATTATGTTTCTCCCATCCCTTCTTCAACTTCCTGGGATGTATAAAAGTGAGTGAAGAATCCAGGGCGGAATATATCTCCTCGCCCGGTTTACCTTCCTGCACGATGGTATGACATAAGTTACAATTCCTTGAGATCACCTGGCCGTCATCGGCAACATGGTTACCGTCATGACAACGGAAGCAACCCTTATAGGTTTTATGACCGATATGGTTAGGATAGGCGTCCCAACTGGCTCCCATTTCGGGGAAAATATTCTTTGAAAAACCGTTCAGAATGCCATCGATGGCCTTGTCGATGTCAACCCTGCGGCTGGCAAAAATTTCAGGATGCTCTTCCCTATAAAATTTCAGGATATTCTCACGGATACTAATCCTGGCTGAATCGGTATGCTTAAATGGATTTACGAAATTCTCCATGGCAACCTGTTTTATATAAGGCAGGTCTTTGGGAATATCCCCGTTGGTGATGGCATTATCGACGAATTCCATCGGTGTATTGTACAAGTGGGATGGGCGGTTATGGCAGTCCATGCAATCCATTACCCGCTGAGTCATCTGCTTTATAGTATCCGCTTTCAACGGGTTATCAGTATCCTGGAAGACAGTTGTTTCTCCGGTTTTCTTATTTGTGAACTTTACCCAGGGGATGTCTTCCCTGGCGCCGGTCCTTGAGATATAATCAATCTGGACGTCCGGGTTGATATGCCAGTGAATTCCTTCCGATAATCCCATTGCGCTTACTTGCGGCCCGATTTTCATCTGCAGGCTGATATCCCATTCCGTATTGGCGCTATCCGTCAGGTAATGTCTTAAATTGACAAGCTGTCTTGCATAAAATTTCTGGGGCCAGTGACATTCCTCGCAGGTCTCACGCGCCGGTCTCAGGTCGGTAATCGGGGTGGGTATAGGCCGGTCGAAATGGTTTGTAAGAACGGCATAAACCTGGTGAAGTCCCGACAACTTGGATCTGACATACCATGAAGCTCCGGATCCCACATGACATTCAACGCAGGCCACGCGGGCATGGGGCGAATTTTTATATGCTGTATATTCCGGTTTCATTACCGAATGGCAAACCGTCCCGCAGAATTGTACCGATTCAGTATAATGAAATGCCTCATAACTTCCGACACCAGATAATAGCAGGAAAACCAGCGTTCCGATCCCGAAGATCAGGATGGCATTTCTGTATTTTGTAACATTCAAATCAATGATCGGCCACCTGTCTCTTAAATATTCCTTTTCCTTTTTCCTTCCAAGTACTTCGATTAGCATTCCAATAGGAATTAAGAGCAAGCCTAGTACAAAGAAGACCGGTATTATAATGTAAATGAACAAACCCAGGTAGGAATTGCTGGCCTCAAAGAAAAATGCAATTATAAACAAAAACCCAATCATTAAAAGGCTCACGGCTGCCACTGCGGTACCGATATACGACAGGGTATTATAATAAGAACGGGGTAATTTCATTACTTGATCGGTTTAATTTTTAACAATGTTTTATGTCGGTTCAATCAAGCGCTAAAGATCAGTCCTTACTTAAAGAATTGTTATGATAATTGTCATTTTTGATGCCGATTTTGAGATTATTTAAAAATAGTTGCCCCCCGGCTCCAGCCGGGCTGACCGGTTTAAGATTGGAAAAAGTCAACGATGCAATATCTGTTACCCGGGCTGAAAAATCTTGGGATGATCCCGGCCGGTCGTTCTTTTCAGTTTGGACCGGAAGAATTTTTTATCCCGGATTTCTTTTTAAGCCATTTGGTATAATACAGGGATATTCCAAGTGTGATGACGGCAAAAAACATAAATGCAATGACGCGGTATCCGATGTCCATTTGGGCCATATCGACAACCAGAAGATGAAGGCCGGTAAATAAAATCGTAAAAATTGACATCGTGCGATATCTTATATTTTTTAACAAAATGCTCATGATCAGGTAAAAAACGGCAGCCAGCATCCATGAAAGAGTGACAAATTGAGCAGGAACTGCCTTATTCAATGCAAACAATACCATAATAAATCCGGCGATAAGGAATATGACCCTGAGGAAGTCAGTTTTTAATGTCAGGCGGGCTCTTTGCCAGTTCATAATTCTCGCAGTTGCCAATGCAATAATGGCAAAAGAAAAATTGATGGAATTGACATAGGATGATGTCGAAAGATATGTCGCCAAGATGATCACAAAAAGGAATGTATTGACGATAACAATAATTTTGGAACGATACCAAAGTGCCATGGAAACAACCAGCAGGCTTTGAATGGCAAGAAGCAAATACGCATGAGGGAATCCGCTATAGCCATATAAAGCCATACTGAGGGACAGGAAACCGAAACAAGCAAAAAATGCCGGAGCAAAGGGTTTGTCCGTTCTGTATTTTAATAATGCAGAAAATACAAGATTCAGGATTGATATGATCCCAAATATCCATACATAATTATGTTCATAGTAGGTCAGGACCTCAAGAATTACCAAAAAAATGAAGAATAGAGAATTTGATATGGTGATCAGACCATACAGACCATTTGACACCGCTTTCTTCCTCGGCAGCAGGATGATTGTGGAAAATGCTGCTACATATAAAAACAGGTAGATAAGGCTATTGTGATTCCCGGGCATTGCCTGAATCGGGTGCCCCATTAAAGGATTACTTAAAAACCATAAAAGATGGGCACAATACACCAGGAACATTCCGGAGATCAGCAATCTCCACCACTCGAATTTTATAAAAAAATAAATCAGTACGAGGCAGTTTAAAAATATTATGCTCATCGTTATATAAGCCGAATCTGCCACCAGGGCAGTAATCAGCAGCAGCGTGATGGTAACCAATCCAAAAAATTCGGATTTCTTTTTTATTGCATAATAAATCTGCAGACCGTTAATCAGCAGTACCAGAATCAATGATAATGCCTCACTATTGATGATAGGTTGATGATCAAAGAAATATAATCGCAAAGTGACATAATAAAGCAACAGCAGACCGGAGATACTCAGGACATATACCATATGCGGAAATGATTTCCTGATAAAATTTGATAAAAGAAAGATACTTGCTGCGGCTCCATAACCGATAATGCTCGCGATAACAGGGTGGCCTGAATTACGGATATAAACCATCAGGAAAATAATGCCTAAAAGATAAACAATGTTGCTAAGCCAACCGAGTCCAAATTCCATTACACCGGATTCGAGACTGGAATCGGGCCCGGGCGAAACCGAAGTTCTGTGAGTTCTTACATCACCCTCCCTATGTGCCATATCTGCAGGTGAATAATTTCCCTCTCTTAATAATGATTCTATCTTCAGAATCCGCTCTTCCAGGGAGTCAATCTTTTTAATGAGATCTCCCGGGTCGCCGTTTTTTTGTTTTTCTATGTCAGGCATAAGACGTCGATTAAAATCAGGGATCTTCAAACAAATGATTACCAATTACTATTATAACAGATGACTTTGCTATTAAAAATCATCGTTAATCTTTCTCTATAGCCACTTTCAAATTGATATCACGTATTATTTATAAGCTTTTTATAAGGAGTATACCCGTAAAATATTTGATAATTTAATCTATTACTTAAACTAATCAAGCATTTGTGCTTTATGTCATAAATAACTTACCATTTTCCTTAAATTTTTTGATTTAAATCAATGATTTTATGCTTTATAATTGGTTAAAATGCTTTCGAATAATTCAACCTTTTTTTTAAATTATTCCCCGATTTTGACGTTTAAATCAACCTTTCTAAGTTTTTTTTCCCATTTCAATTTCATTTACAGACATAATATTGATCAATGAAAAAATGAAAAATGAAAAAATGAAAATATCTGAAAGACGAAAGTTTTTTAAGGTTTTTCTTACGGGCGGTATTGCTGCCGTAGGTTCCAACCGATTGATCTCAACAATTATAAAACGCAGCAAACCCGAAGAAACCGTCAATGTTTTAACTCCTGATGGAAAATTGGCAAAGGTCCTGAAATCCGAGGTAACGGAAATGGGTAATGATATTCCGGTCTCGGTACAGGCTGCACGACAAGGGATCCCCGGGAAAAAATTTGTGCTCGTGGTGGATCTGTCAAGATGCAGGGATGCAAGAAAATGTGTTGAGAGTTGCGCAGCACATCACAATTTGAATGCAGATCATCCCTTTATCAAGGTATTGAAAATGCAGGATAACCCGAAATCCTCGCCCTACTGGATGCCTAAAAAATGTTTTCAATGTGATAATCCGCCATGTGTGAAAGTTTGCCCCGTTGGTGCAACATTTAAACGAAGCGATAATATTGTATTGATCGATAATACGCGTTGCATCGGATGTCGTTTTTGTATGGCTGCATGCCCGTATTCGGCGAGGGTATTCAATTGGGGTGATCCACCAGTTGATAAAAGTAAAACCACTTACTCTCCCGAAACCAGTGTTCCTGCACGGAGAGGTACTGTTGAAAAATGTGATTTCTGTCCTGACATGTTAAGAGAAAACAAATTGCCGCATTGTGTTACAGCCTGTCCAAATGGCACTTTGTTTTTCGGGAATGCGCTGGAAGACAGCGTCACCAACGGCTCTGAAACTTTCAGGCTCAGCAAGCTTCTGAAAGATAAGGCCGGATACCGGTATATGGAAGATCTTGGCACAAAACCCAACGTATATTATCTTCCTCCGGTCGACAGGTTATTCCCATTTAAGGACAACAATGAAAATATAAAATCTTAATTTTTCTGAAATGGCAGATGTATTGACAAATCTTGACAGTATTGAATTGCCCGTAAAAGATAAAAGTCAAATAGAAAAGGATTTACTGGGACATATAACCAGGCCCAGCCGGTTTTTTAAAAGATGGGTGATATTTTTACTGGTAATAATAGCATTCGGCGCTTTCGGCTATTACCGTCAGCTACGCTACGGATTGATCATTACCGCCATGAGGGACTATACTTCATGGGGAATATACATTTCCAATTTTGTATTTTTTGTGGCGGTCAGCCTGATCGGATCTCTCGTAAGCTCGATTTTAAGGCTTTCCAAGGCAACATGGGCAACTCCCTTAAACAGGATCTCCGAAATGATTGCCGTGGCGGCAATTATTTGCGCCAGTATGACCATCATCATCGATATGGGCAGGCCCGACAGGTTCTTTAATGTATTCCGGTACGGCCGGATCCAATCACCCATCATCTGGGACGTGATCATTATTTCAACCTACCTGGTGATCAGTTTTCTTTTATTATTTGTTTCCCTATTACCGGATATTGCCATATGCCGTGATAAACTTACCGGTGTACCCCGGTGGCAAAGGAGACTTTATACTATATTATCATTTAACTGGAAAAATAAGTCCAACCAGTTCAAAGCCCTTAAACAGATCACTTCCGTCCTTGGGATACTGGTCATACCGGTTGCCTTTGCCATTCACACGATCACCTCATGGCTGTTTGCAACTACATGGCGACCGGGATGGGACAGCACCAACCTGGGGCCCTATTTTGTTTCAGGCGCATTTATGGTCGGAGCGGCGGTGATCATCGTTGCCATGTATTATATACGCAAACATCTAAACCTGGGAGAATACATTACTGACATGCACTTCGACAACATGAGCAAGTTATTGGTTCTCCTGTCACTCGTATACCTATATTTTAATATAAATGAATATCTCGGACCCGCCTTTAAAATGGTAGGGGTCGAAGGTGAGCATATTACGGAATTGTTTTCGGGCAAATATGCTCCCTTGTACTGGTTTGTACAGATCGTTGGTCTGATCATTCCTATATTGCTGTTATTGTTTAAGCCCTTCCGGAAACCATTTCCTGCCCTTCTCATTTCATTTCTGGTAATAATCGGTGCCTGGTTAAAACGGTTCCTGATTGTAGTACCTTCCCTTCAGCATCCTTACCTGCCTATTCAGGATGTACCCGATTCCTACCTGCACTATATTCCGACCTGGGAAGAGTGGGCAATTACAGCAGCTTCCTTTGCCGGAGTCATGCTGATTATTTCCATCCTGATTAAATTGTTCCCGGTGCTGCCGATCTGGGAAATTGAAGAAGAAAAAGAATACAGTAATCCTTCGTCAAATTAAATAACCATGAAAATATTTCCTGATTTGAATTATCAAAGGGCCTTTAAAAAACTTCTGGCTGTCATAATATTATTTGCTCTCTGCGGCATGCAGGCGGAAGCAGGGAATAAACCTGCATTTATCAAACTCGATTTTGTTAAAAAGGGGGATAAAAAGATTATTTCTGCCACAGCTTTTGATTACAATAATGACAGCATAGGCAGTCCGATTCCGGATTTGGACCTTTATTTTTATGTCGACAGGAGCTTTAATCCCTTACCGCTTGGAGATGTGTTCAGCACAACCGATAAAGAGGGTGTGGCAACCGTTGAGTTTCCGAATGATCTGCCGGGTGATACTCTTGGTAATGTAAAAATTATTGTCAGGATCCAGGATTCGGACAATTATGCAAAAACAGAAGTCAGCAAGGTAGTTGACTGGGGCGTTCCAATGGTGATCGATCACCAGGAGAATAAAAGAACACTCTGGTCTGCCAGCGCCAATGCGCCCATCAGTTTACTGATCCTGGTGAACGGTCTTATTGCTGCGGCATGGAGCATTATCATCTATATCGTCG
>JBJKSY010000174.1:0-9493 GCA_046703645.1 Cyclobacteriaceae bacterium | reverse complement strand
GCATCTGTGAGATCCCAGAGCTTTAGCTTGTTAACAGCAGCCTGGTAGAATGAAGGATTGGTATTTTCATATTTTTTGGCTTCGAAAAGCTCTTTCTGGGCTGTAACGAGCTCGGGGGAGTAGATCTCTGCAAGTCGTTGACCTTTTTTAACATCCTGACCCGTAAAGTCCACGAACAATTTTTGTATCCTGCCGGCAAATCTTGAGGTGATAACAGAGACCCGTCTTTCATCAGACTGGATCTTGCCCGGCATATATACATCATTTACCGGTACCTTTTTCTCGACTTTTGTAATCTCCACTTCGGCAAGTTTCATGGCTGCATCCGTCATTTGAATTTCATCGGGATTTGCAGCATCTTCCTTTGTTTCCACATTCAGGGGAATAAGGTCCATGCCGCATATCGGGCACTTGCCCGGATGATCCTCCCGGATCTGCGGATGCATGGAACAGGTCCACCATTGTTTATTTGGTGATTTGGTGATTTGGTGATTTGGTGATTTGGATTCTGTATTTATAAGGGAATCATCAGCCTTATGGGATGGTTTGATGACCCAACCAAGAATAATCCCGATCACTAAAATCATTCCAAGGACCAGGTATCTATTTTTTAATATTTTTTTCATAACCCTATTCTTTATTGACCCATTAAATAATTTATGTTCGCAGCGAAAGTATTTTGTTCAACCCGGGCTTTTTCAAGCTCCAGCTCATAGAACAGCAGCCGTCTTTCCATTCGGATCACCTCTTCAAAATTCCTGCCGTCGGTACTGTATGAGGTAACCAGCAGGTTAAGCGATTGCCGGGCATACCCGTATTGTTTACGGTATAAATCAACCCGCCGGACGGCATCGGTGTAATCCCTGTAAACCTGCTCAAGGCCGGTTTTCAATTTGTTTTCGGTATCCTGTTTTGTGAAGCTTACCGATTCCTGCCTGAACTGATTTTCCTTTACCATGGCCCTGTATTTATCACGGAAAAGCGGAATCCGTATCCCGATCTGGGGAAAGATGAATGCATCCTTGCCGTTACCTGCCATGGTAACGTCAGTTCTTGGACCGATGTCGATGTATGTAAATCCCAGGCTGAAGGAAGGATCACCCATTTTACGCGCTGCTTCTGTCTGGCTTGCATAGGAATCATTCTCGAGGTCCAGTTTTTTCAGTGACAGGTTATTGGCAAGAATGCTGTCCTGGATGGAGGCTTTCGGGATATCAATGCTCTCACTCCATAGAGTATCAGGTAGTGATACGGTGGAATCCATTTTTGTATTCAGAAGTTCCGAGAATTTTGTCATGAGAGGTTCCCTGGAATCCCGGAGATAGTATAGCTTGTTGTTCAGGTCTTCATATTCCATCTGAACCCTGAGCACATCCACGAATCCTGACCGCCCGGCCTCAAAATTTGTCTGGGCCAATTGCCTGTATGTATTGAGCAGGCTGAGATTCTCATTGGTTATGTCAATGGCTTTTCCGAGGAAATAGAGTTTGTAATAGGTGGCCTTAACCTCGCTGTACAACTTTACCTTGGCATCTTCAAACATCTCAAATTCGGCTTTGGCCATAAGGCCGGAGGCTACCTTCTGGGTTTTTAATGTTCCGAACCAGGGGAAAGCCTGGGTCAGGGAAACCGTTGCCCTTTGCGGCCCCATCCTGGTTTCCACAGGCTGGATGAAATACCCGAACATTAACTGGGGATCGGGTAAGGCTCCCACTTGCGGGACCTTTTCAAGTGCAGCCCTGTACTGATCGAATTTAGCTTTCAGATCGGCATTGTTTTTCCCGGCAATGATCAGGTATTGGTCCAGTTCTTTCTGGGCGTAACCGGTATTGCTGATAAGAATTATCATTAACAGTGCCGGAATTAATTTCATTATTTTATTCATGATCGGCTGTGATTACTGTGGATGATTTATGTTCTCTTTTCCATTTGCTCTCCTGCCACATGCTGTAGAGGATCGGGACAACGAACATAGTGATGATCTGGATTGACATGCCGCCGAATTCAGGTATTGCCATGGGCACCATAATATCGGAGCCTTTTCCGGTTGATGACAGAACAGGAAGAAGTGCGATTATTGCCACGGCGGCCGTCATCATAGCCGGCCTTACTCTCATCATCCCGGCATGAAGTATCGCTTTCCGTATTTCCTGAATGGAGTTCGGCTTTTCCCTTTCAAAGACCTGCTTGATATAGGTCCCCATGATCACCCCGTCGTTTGTGGCCATACCAAACAAGGCGATGAAACCGACCCAAACCGCCACGCTAAGGTTGATGGTATGCATCTGGAACATATCACGCATGCTGATACCGGCGATGGAAAAGTTCATGAACCAGCTTTGCCCGTAGAGCCATATGATCAGAAAACCTCCGGAAAATGCCACGAAAATCCCGGAGAACACCATGCTGGTGGTCTGGATGTTCCCGAACTGGAAATACAGGATGAGAAAAATAATGATCAGGCTGACCGGGACCAGGATGGACAATCTTTTCGTTGCCCGTATCTCGTTCTCGTAATTGCCCGCAAATTTATAACTGACGCCGGCAGGTATGGTCAGTTCTCCCGATGCGATTTTCGCTTTAATGAAACGCTGGGCCTGTTCTACCACATCCACTTCTGCAAACTGCGGCTTCTTGTCAAAAACCACATAGCCGTCAAGGAATGTATCTTCACTTTTTATCATCTGCGGCCCGCGCCGGTAGGTAATTGCGGCTATCTCGCCAAGAGGAATGCTGTTTCCCATCGGTGTAGGAATAAGAATATTTTTGAGGTTATCAGGATTATCACGGAATTCCCTGGCATACCTTGCCCTTACCGGGAATCTCTCACGGCCTTCCACTGTTGTGGTAAGCGTAGTCCCCCCGATAGCCATTTCGATATTCATATTGACATCTTGTATAGTGAGTCCATACCGGGCTATCGCTCTCCTGTCGATCTTGATTTCCAGGTAAGGTTTCCCGACGATCCTGTCGGCGAACACCGATGAAGGTTCAATATCCGGAACCTGTTTGAGGATATTTTCCATTTCCAGGCCGACCTTTTCTATAGTTTCAAGATCGGGACCGAAAATTTTCATTCCGATGGGAGCACGCATACCTGTAGAAAGCATGACGAGCCGGGTTTGAATGGGCTGTAATTTAGGTGCGGATGTCATACCGGGAATATCGGCGGCTTTTACAATCTCTTTCCAGATATCATCCGGCGACTTTATCTGTGGTCGCCATTGCCTTAAATATTCCCCGTTATTATCCGGGATCAGGTCGGTTGTGTCAATTTCCCGGAAACCTTGTGAAGGATCATAGAAAGAACCGTCTTTTAAAACATACCTTCCTTTACGGTCAACCTTAAACCGCATCCGGTACCCGTTTTCATTAAGCGCATATTCAGGTTTGTAATTGACCGTATTCTCAAACATTGAAATTGGCGCAGGATCCAGGGCTGAATTAACCCTTCCCCATTTCCCCACGACCAGTGACACCTCCGGGATGGCCTGAACGCGTTTATCAAGAATACGGATATCTTCAATATTTTCCTCAATTCCGGAATGAGCCATGGTGGTAGGCATCAGCAGGAATGAACCTTCATTCAGGGGAGGCATGAATTCCTTGCCGACTCCGGGAAGTGCAGTCCTTAATTTATTCCAGGCAGTTGTCTTCCGGATATTCCAGCCGATTTCCTCTGCTCCCTTCGCAACAAACCCAAACACTTTGTCAAATCCCTGCCATACGGAAATTCCGAAAACAAGGATAAACACGGGCAGGGAAAGGAAGGTCCATTTATGTTCGAGGCACCAGGGTAGTATTTTCGGGTAAAAATGTACTATAGCCTGAAGCGCTCCGAGGATTGCGGCGATCAGGATCGAGACAAACAGGAAATTAAGAAAGTATGAGTTCTGTGCTCCAAGCGGTAACCAGATATGGGTCAGGAAAAATACAACTGTAAGAAGTATGATGGCCGTATTGATCCATGTTGAATATTTTCTTTTGTCTTCAGGCCAGTAATCTTCCGTCAGGTTATTTATCCCTAGGGCAAGGAGAGTCAATCCCAGCAAATTGCCATAAAATGCCAGGGCCCCGATACCCAATACCGTTAAAATTACATTAACGATCCTTTTGGTCCTTTTGCTGTCAAATCGGATCCCGAAGATCCAGTGGGCAAAAGCAGGAATAACAAGCAGTCCCAATACGAGGGATGCCACCAGCGCAAAAGTCTTTGTAAACGCCAAGGGCCGGAATAATTTTCCTTCCTCTGCCTGCATGGCAAAAACAGGGAGAAAACTGACAATCACTGTTGCCAGGGCTGTCATTATAGCCGAAGCAACTTCCACGGACGCTTCGTAGACTACGGTCAGAAGCGCCTTTCCCTTTTTTTCATGGTTCTCCGGAAATTCCAGGTGCCTCACTATATTCTCGGTGAAAATGATACCAATGTCGGTCATTACCCCGATAGCGATGGCAATTCCTGATAGAGCGACCACATTTGCCTCTACGCCTGATTCCCTCATGACTATGAATGTCATCAGTACCGCCACAGGAAGAAGGCTTGAGATTATTACCGAGGCGCGGAGGTTCATGACAAGAACGATCACCACGATAATACTGATTAGTACTTCCAGGGTAAGTGCTTCCTGGAGGGTGCCCAGGGTTTCCTTGATCAGTCCGGTACGGTCATAAAAGGGTACTATGGTTACTTTTGATATAGTACCATCGGCAAGCTTTTTACTGGGTAGCCCGGGAGAGATCTCCTTGATTTTATCCTTGACATTATTAATTACCTGGAGAGGATTTGCCCCATACCGGGATACTACCACTGCACCGACAGCTTCTGCCCCGTCTTTATCAAGTCCCCCTCTGCGGGTTGCGGGTCCGAAATTGACTTTAGCAACATCTTTCAGACGTACCGGAACATTGTTATGTACTGCTACCACTGCCTCCTCCAGGTCGGAAAGGCTTTTAATATATCCCAGTCCCCTGACCAGGTATTCCGCCCTGTTGAATTCAATGGTCCGGGCTCCGACATCCAGGTTACAATCTTTTACCGCTTTCATTATCTGGGCTACGGTGACATTATTTTCCTTCATGGCTGAGGGATCTATATCAACCTGGTACTCCTTTACGAATCCGCCGACGGAAGCCACCTCCGAAACGCCCTGGGCTGAGGATAACGCATATTTAACATAGAAATCCTGGATGGTCCTTAATTCTTCGGGATCCCAACCTCCGGTAGGTTTCCCGGTTTTAGGATTACGTCCTTCAAGGGTATACCAGAAAATCTGTCCCAGGGCAGTAGCATCAGGACCCAGGGCCGGCTGTACACCTTCGGGCAGCGTGCCGGGAGGGAGTGAATTCAGTTTTTCCAATATCCTGGACCGGCACCAGTAGAAATCAATGTTGTCGTTGAATATGATGTAGATGGTAGATAGCCCGAATATGGAACTGCTTCGTATCGACTTAACACCGGGAATTCCCAGCAGGGCGGTTGTAAGCGGGTAAGTGACCTGGTCCTCAATATCCTGGGGTGATCGTCCCATCCATTGGGTGAAAACGATCTGCTGGTTCTCCCCGATATCCGGTATGGCATCTACAGGGACGGGATCTCTCGGGAGCCAGCTTATATTCCAGTTGAAGGGTGCGGTAATGATCCCCCAGGCGATAAAACTCAGAAGAATGATTACCGTTATTAATTTGTTTTCAAGAAAGAATTTTATGATCCTGTTCAGCATAATGAAATTAATTAAAATGGAATTTTAAGTGCACGGCATGGCCATGCAGGTCTCATTAGGAAAAGCTGAATTGAGGGATCAGATCAGGAAGGAATGAAAAGAAATGATTTTATCGGGTAAAGTATCAGGCGGACTCAGGTCGCCAGTAATATGAATAGGTTTGCCGGAATTATTTAAATCTGAGATATAAGGCACAAATTGCATGCTTGCAACCGGGAAAAGCTTCTGCAATTCGACGGCATGATAAGTATTCTGTAATTGTGTAATCCTGATTGTTGTCTGCGTATTGTGGCAGCATCCCTTTACGGGTTTATGATTAACGACATCCTTGTATAACGGACAATCCTGACTGTTCAGATTAAGGTCGTAACTACAGGGAATAGCGGAAGTAAATAGCCTGACCTCCACCAGCCTGTCCATGCAAAAATGCTTGCTCACCGGGATCCCGATTGAGGTCAGCAGGATGGTTCCGGAAAGCAATAAGTTAAGGACAGTCTTTAAAATTTTCATTCCGTTATGGCTCAATGGATAAAAACGAAATAAACGGCATATTGTTACACCATATACAAAAGTGGAATTCATAAGGCAATAGAAAAATGATTAAAATCATATCCCGATCGTCAAATGAATTAAAAATGAAAAAGGGCCATAATTTAAACGGCCCCGTAATTTCATTATGTTTAAATAAATGATTTTCAGTCGGATTTTCTGACACTTCCCCCGCTGTTTTCAGTGGTATATTCCTTTGCGGGATTTCCCGAATAACGGATTGATCCGCCACTGCTGGCCTCGGCATCAAGATATTTGGTGGCCTGGAGACGCGCATGGCCAGCTGAGCTCACGCTGACTTCCGCTTCATCACATTGGAGGTTCTCACCATCATATCCCCCGGCACTGCTGACCTCAACCTCCTGTTTCAGTGTGCTGCCCTTTACGATTAGGTTCCCGGCGCTGCTGATATCAGCTTCAAGGGATTTTACATTAAGATTTATGTTTCCTTTGGCTGCGCTGGAAACATCAATTTCCATTTTATCTGCTGAAACGGGGTCATCGGCAGTAACCTTTGCTGCCGAACTTATGCTGATCCCTTTTAATTCGGAATAAGTGACTTTAACTGTCGCTTCCACATGATGGTAATTGCCGGAACGCATATGAACTTTCAATTCGGAGCCGGAAACTTCCGTGATGACATTTTCTGCATCAGTTCCGGTTACTGAAATTTCCGCCTTTTCGGAGCTCCCTTTGATTAGAATTACCTCAACCGCCGAACCGACACTGATCTCATTAAAGTGCGGAAGGTCCCTTGTTGCATGGTCTTGGGCATACCCGGTATTCAGGAAAAATGCCCCAAATAATAGAATTAAAAGTTTTTTCATTGTTGTTGTGTTATTGTTCTTTCTGAATTGACGTTTCGAAATTTAAATAGTTGCTTTTTATAATAAAAATTTCTTCATTTTTTTTACATTTCCCGCAATTTAACCTTCAATCCTATGACGGAATCCCTGACACTTACTGCTGAATTCAATATTTCGAAACAGCAGATATACAAGGCCTGGCTGAACAGCAAATCCCATACCGGGTTTACCGGGAGCCCGGCAGTTGTCAATGCCCGGAAAGGCGGGAAATTTACAGCCTGGGACGGTTATATAAGCGGGAAAAACCTTGAATTGCATCCTTACGACAAGATCGTCCAGGCCTGGCGTACCTCGGATTTCAGGAATGAAGATCCTGATTCCCTTCTTGAAATATCATTTGTGGAATTAAAAGGAAAGACCAGGGTTATCCTGAAGCATACCGGTATACCCAAAGGGCAGGGTATGGCTTACAGGCAGGGCTGGCTGGAATTCTATTTTCAACCCATGAAAGATTATTTCAGTGAGGTAAATCGCTGAATGAATAGAGGAAATCATTGAGTATGAAATGGATGTCTTATTCAGGATTTTGTCTGCCGTTCAAACTGCAGACCGGCTGAAGGAATCAGGATTTATTTAAGGCTGAAAATCAGCCAATTTCATTTAAAAAATGGAAATATTGGACATGATTTATTAATATGGCATTATCTTCATTTTCCTTTTTATTGTGTATAATTGTGCCTGTTTAACTTATCCTGAAATACCTGAAAAACCACAAGGCAAAACAGGGTCATAACTGAAAATTCTGAATACTTATTTTTAAATCTAAACCGTACAAGAAAATGATAGATACAATAGAAAAACAACTTACTGATGAGGTCAAGGCATTGCTTGAATATAAATGCGTGTTCCCGAAAGATCATCTCGTTCTGCCGGGTCCGGATTTTGTCGACAGGGTATTTGCTCAGACAGATCGTTCGCCCAATGTGCTGAGGAACCTGCAGTCACTATTCAGCCACGGAAGACTCGCGAATACCGGCTATGTCAGCATTCTTCCGGTTGATCAGGGCATTGAGCACAGCGGGGGAGCTTCCTTTGCACCCAATCCTATATACTTCGACGGGGAGAACATCGTCAAGCTTGCCATCGAGGGCGGCTGCAATGCAGTTGCTTCCACACTGGGAGTACTGGGTTCCGTTTCCAGGAAATATGCCCATAAAATACCTTTCATCCTGAAGATCAACCATAATGAATTCCTGACCTATCCGAATAAATATGATCAGATACTGTTTGCCAGTGTTGACCAGGCTTTCGATATGGGCTGCGCCGGGATCGGGGCAACAATTTATTTCGGTTCCGAGGAAAGTGCAAGGCAGATCATCGAGATTTCACAGGTATTCCAGCATGCACATGAATTGGGTATGTTCACCGTTCTCTGGTGCTATTTGAGGAATTCATCATTTAAAAAGGATGGCGTGGATTACCATACCTCCGCCGACCTTACCGGCCAGGCAAACCATCTTGGAGTCACGATCGAAGCCGATATCATAAAACAAAAACAACCCACCAATAACGGCGGGTACAAGGCTATCAATTTCGGGAAAACACATGACAAGGTTTATACCGAATTATCATCCGATAATCCTATCGACCTGACCCGCTACCAGGTGATCAACAACTATATGGGGCGTATGGGCCTGATCAATTCAGGAGGAGCTTCCGGCAAGAATGATTTGGCCGATGCAGTTAAGACTGCCATCATCAACAAGCGTGCCGGTGGTATGGGATTGATCTCCGGAAGGAAGGCCTTCCAGAAACCCATGAAAGACGGGGTGGCTTTGCTCAATGCCATACAGGACGTTTATATTGATAAGGAAGTTACTATTTCCTGATAATTCAGGCTTATTAATATTGAAAAAGCTGTTTCCTCCGGGGACAGCTTTTTTTGTTAAAAGCTTTATATAAGATCACCCAATACCATTTGGTGCGTTAATCCAATAAAATAAATTATCGACTGTAGACAATGATCATTTTAAACGGGCTTAAATTTTTTTAAGACAGGTTATTACCAGCAATTGTCTTTCTTACAGGCAAAACGGTATTAAGATTGATCATAATGAGAAAAAACATTAAGGTTTTAATGATATTTCAGGCCCATCTCTATATCTCCTCCAGGGAGGAGACCTCAGATGTTCTAAAGAAGTTTAAATCCATTTAGGCATTTGTTAGCTTACACAGATATGATTCATCGGTCTCCCAATAAGTTGTCCGTGATCGGGTGAATAGCGCGGCTTTTATTTCATAAAAAAGCCAGATGACTATATCTGATTACAGAATTTCTTCAAAATATCCATGTAAAGGTTTTCCCCTCCCGGGAAGGGCGGGGTGGGATCTGTTTGTATAAAAGACGGGAAGGTT
>JBJKSY010000173.1:0-9055 GCA_046703645.1 Cyclobacteriaceae bacterium | reverse complement strand
ATATCCGGCATGGCGGCATGTCCTCCTTTCCCGATTACCCTGAGATAAATCTCATCGGCGCTTGCCATATAGAGGCCGGGTTTAAAACCAATCTTGCCTGCCGGTAACTGGGGCATCACGTGTTGTCCAAGTATGAGGGAAGGGTGGGGATTTTCGAGCACGCCGTCGTTGATCATGAGAAGTGCTCCCCCGGGAGTTTTTTCTTCTCCCGGCTGAAAAATCAGTTTAACCGTTCCGCTAAACTGGTCCCTGATCTGATTAAGTATCCATGCCGTTCCCAGCAGGGAAGATGTATGAACATCATGACCGCAGGCATGCATAACGCCGTCATTCTTAGATTTATAAGGAACATCATTTTGTTCCAGGATGGGCAATGCGTCCATATCGGCCCTGAGTGCGATAACCCTTTCATCCTTGTTTTTCCCCTCGATCAGGCAAACCACACCGGTTTTCGCCACACCTTCAACTGGCGACAGTCCGAATTCCCTTAGTTTCCCGGCCACGAATTTTGAGGTGTTGTATTCCTCATAGGAAAGCTCCGGATTGGCATGCAGGTGACGTCTGAAATTGATTACCTCGGGATGAATCTGGCGGGAGAGTGATTTTATCCTTTCTGTTAAATCCATACGTTATTTAAAGTATACTGGCTCCGGTACGACAATAGCATTCGGAAATTCGCTTTTTAGTTTCTGCAGGGTCTGGTATGCTTCAATCTCGTTAAAGTATCTGCCGACTTTTACACGGTAACTGGGCGCGACGAAATCAAGTGTAGGTTTACTTCCCGGTAATAATCTGAACACATCAAGGCGGGTTTGATCAGCCAGTTCGCGGCTGTTCCCGTTATAAACCATGATGGTTAACTGCGAGAATTGAGTCCTCTTATTCAATGAAATAATACTGTCGAGAAGCACATTGAGTTTCTGGTTTATATTAAAGGATGCTCCGTAGGAAATTGTATCATTGGAAGTTACATTAAAAGGCTGGGGGCTTTTATAGGGTGTAATTTTAGGCAATGTAGATGAAAGATCCTCCGTATAGGTATTTTCCTTAGTTGCTGCCGGACTTACTTTATGGGCGCAGCTCAAAACTACTGCCGGAAGGACAATTATCAATAAAGAGATTTTCTTAAAAGGAGGCATATTAATCAATTATCACGCATTTATTGTTGATAATATCTTCTTCCACCTTCTTGTACTTAACATCTCTTTTGATCGTACCGTCCATGTACTGCACATTCACTTTATCGTTTCTTCCGGCAATTTTCTGTGATTTTACCGGTGCCGACTTTTCAACAGGAGGCCTGTTCCGTTCATCTCCCTGCGATCCTCCCCCGCTCAGAAGGGACCTGGATTCCTCCTTGGTTTCCTTCATTTGCTGACGGGCCCTGCGCTGCCGACGGGCTTCCTGCACCTCATCAGGTTCCTGAACGGGAATAGTCGCCTTCATAAGGAAGGAAATAGTGTCGCTGTTTATTCGGTTGACAAGTTGTTTGAACAATTCAAAGGATTCAAACTTATAAATCAACAGGGGGTCCTTTTGTTCATAAACAGCGTTCTGTACCGACTGTTTAAGGTCGTCCATTTCCCTGAGGTGTTCTTTCCAGGCCATATCGATAAAGGCAAGGGAAGCATTTTTTTCCAGTGAAAGGATCAGGTAACGGCAATCGGTATCAACATTCCTTTTCAGGTTTGAAGCAATACCTATCTGCTTGGTCCCGTCCGTGAACGGAACCAGGATTTCTTCAACAGTAGCGCCCCGGGATTTAAAGATATCCTTTACAATAGGTTGTGAACGGGTCCTGATAAATTCATTTTTATCATGATAATGCCGGGTTGTAAGATCATATAACTCCTGGGTTAGCACATTTTCTTCCTTCTTAAAGAAATCTTCCGGGGTCTGGTTGTAATCAACTCCGAAGGTGCTGATCACATTCAGTTTCAGGTTCTCAAGGTCCTCTGAATTTTTGGCCTGGGTCACCATGTCTTCGGCAGTATCATAAATCATGTTCATAATATCCACCTGCAGCCGATCTCCGTAAAGCGCATTGCTCCTGCGACGGTATACTACTGTTCGCTGCGAATTCATGACATCGTCGTACTCAAGGAGCCGTTTACGGATCGAGAAGTTGTTCTCTTCAACTTTCTTCTGTGCCCGTTCTATGGAACGTGTTACCAGTGAATGCTGGATCACCTCGCCCTCCTTCAAACCCAGACGGTCCATGATCCTGGCGATCCTTTCAGAACCGAACAAACGCATCAGGTTGTCTTCCAGTGAAACAAAGAACTGGGAAGTACCCGGGTCACCCTGTCTTCCTGAACGCCCTCTGAGCTGCCGGTCAACACGCCTGGATTCATGCCGCTCCGTGCCCAGGATGGCAAGGCCTCCCGCTTTCCTGGAATCCGGTGTCAGCTTAATATCCGTTCCCCGACCTGCCATATTCGTCGCAATGGTCACGGTTCCCGATTTGCCGGCTTCGGCAACGATCTCAGCTTCTTTCTGGTGCTGCTTGGCATTAAGCACCTGATGTTTGATCTTTTTCAGGTTCAGCATCCTGCTGAGGATCTCCGATATTTCGACGGATGTCGTTCCAACCAGCACCGGGCGGCCGGCCTTTGTAAGCTCCACGATCTCATCGACCACAGCATTGAATTTCTCACGCGTTGTCTTGAAGACCTTATCTTCCATGTCGGCCCTGGTTACCGGAACGTTCGTGGGGATTACTACCACGTCAAGCTTGTAAATGTCCCAGAACTCCCCTGCTTCGGTCTCGGCAGTACCTGTCATTCCGGCCAGCTTATGGTACATCCTGAAGTAATTCTGCAAGGTAATGGTGGCATAAGTCTGTGTGGCATCCTCCACCTTCACATTTTCCTTGGCCTCGATAGCCTGGTGCAGGCCGTCGGAATACCTTCTTCCTTCAAGAACACGTCCGGTTTGTTCATCAACTATCTTCACCTTGCCGTCAACAATAATATATTCCGTATCCCTTTCAAACAGGGTATATGCCTTCAATAACTGGTTTATCGTATGGATCCTTTTCGACTTTTCGGTATAATCCTTGATTAAATCTTCCTTCTTCAGGAGTTTGTCATTTTCACTTAACTGTGTGTCTCCCTCCAGCACGGCTATCTCATGCCCGATATCCGGCATAATGAAAAAATGCGGATCTTCTCCCTCTCCGGTTATAAGATCAATCCCTTTTTCCGAAAGCTCTATGGTATTATGTTTTTCTTCAATGGTGAAATAAAGCTCCTTATCAACTTCCGGCATGAGCTTGGCATTGTCCTGGAGGTAATAATTTTCTGTTTTCTGGAGAACCGCCTTGATCCCCATCTCACTCAGGTATTTGATAAGCGGTTTATGTTTGGGCAGGCCCCGGTAAGCACGTAATAATGACAGCCCTCCATCCTTGTCATTATCCTCCGTGATCAGCTTTTTCGCATCAAGAAGTAACTGGGCACAGAGCTTTTTCTGGGCATCTACAAGTTTCTGTACCCGTGGCTTGAGATCATAGAATTCATGCTCGTCACCCCGCGGTATCGGGCCGGAGATGATGAGGGGAGTTCTTGCATCGTCGATCAGCACGGAATCCACTTCATCGACCATGGCAAAATGATGTTTCCTCTGGACAATATCCTCAACTTCCCTGGCCATATTATCCCTCAGGTAATCGAACCCGAATTCATTGTTCGTGCCGTAGGTAATGTCCGCCTGGTAGGCTTTTCTTCTTTCGTTTGAATTAGGTTCGTGCTTATCGATGCAGTCCACTGATAAGCCGTGAAATTCAAAGATCGGGCCCATCCATTCGGAGTCACGACGGGCCAGGTAATCGTTAACGGTCACGATATGAACCCCCCTTTTTGCCAGTGCATTCAGGAAAGCTGGTAACGTGGCAACAAGGGTTTTACCTTCTCCTGTTGCCATTTCAGCGATTTTTCCCTGGTGAAGTACGACACCACCGATAAGCTGAACATCGAAATGTACCATATCCCAGGTGATCAGGTTACCTGCTGCCATCCACTGGTTTGACCAGGTTGCTTTTTCTCCCTCAATCTTTATGTGGGAATATCTGGTGGCCAGTTCCTTGTCATGAAGGGTGGCAGTTACAACCATTTTCGTATTTTCCTTGAATCTCCTCGCGGTTTCCTTCACGATGGCAAATCCCTTGGGCAGCACTTCATTCAATACTTCTTCCAACTGTTCATTGCGCTCTTCCTCCAGCTTGTCGATCTGGTTGAATATTTCTTCTTTTTCGTGGAGCGGCAGGGTATCGTCTGCATCGACCCTGTCCTTGAGAGATTTTATATCTGAATCGATCTTTTCAAGCCTGCTGTCAATGACCGCCTTGATCTCCGAGGTTTTAGCCCTGAGCTCATCATCACTGATCCCCTGTAATTTGCTGTATTCTTCCTTGGTCTTTTCAACGAAAGGTCTGATTATCTTAATATCGCGCTCCGACTTGGTCCCAACGACTTTGGCTATACTTTTAGTGATAAGTTCTATCATGGCGAGATCAAATTGTCAATTTGTTCAAAATTACATCGTTTTACAAAGAATAAGTATTATCCCTCATTGATTTGATCCGGCAGGGACGGACCGGGCAAAGCTTTAATATGCTGATAATAAGGCCGAAAATTGAAATTTAAACGGGAGGACGCTATTAACAATATGATAATTGCGGTTATTGTGGAATATCAGGATACCAGGGGCGGAATAATCTAAACGGAGCAATTCCAGGACCCGGTATCAAAAAACCACCCTCTAAATAATTAACGATTATTTAATGCACGGCTCACGCCTTGATTGAGGTATTTACAGCTTAAATTCAGTATACAAGATGATGTTCAACCATGTACTCTGCAATCTGGATGGCGTTGGTCGCGGCTCCTTTCCTGAGATTATCAGCTACGATCCATAGATTCAGTGTATTCGGCTGGGTATCGTCTATCCTGATCCTTCCGACAAATACCTCATCCCTTCCATGTGACAGGATGGGCATTGGATATGCCAGCTTCCCGGGATCGTCCATCAAAACCGTTCCGGGAGTCCTAGCAATCAGGTCCCTCACTTCTTCAAGTTTAAAGGGATTGTGAAATTCCACATTAACCGCCTCGGAATGACCACCGACTACAGGTACCCTGACCGTGGTTGCCGTAACGAGAATTTCCGGGTCGGAAAAGATCTTTTTCGTTTCATTAACCATTTTCATTTCTTCCTTGGTATACCCGCTATCGAGGAATACATCTACCTGGGGAAGAACATTCATATCTATCCTGTACGGATAGGCCATTGGGCCTTCGATACCCTTCCTTTCATTCATGAGCTGATCCACGGCTTTCTTTCCGGTGCCGGTCACAGCCTGGTAGGTGGAAACAACAATCCGTCGGATCTTATACTGTTTATTAAGCAGGCTCAACGCCAGCACCATTTGAATTGTCGAGCAGTTGGGATTGGCAATGATACGGTGATCGATCCGTAATTCATGACCGTTGATTTCAGGAACGATAAGCTTATGATCAGGGCTCATTCTCCATGCTGAAGAATTATCGATCACAACTGTTCCTGCCGCTTCGAATTTCGGAGCCCAATCCAGTGAAACCTTGCCCCCGGCAGAAAATACTGCGATATGAGGTTTGGACGCAACTGCTTCCTCAAGTCCGATCACAGAATATTCCTTACCCTTGAATGGAATCTTCTTCCCTACCGAATTAGCTGATGCAACCAATAACAATTCATCGAAAGCAAAATTTCTTTCTTCGATGACTTTTAACATTTCGCGTCCGACAAGGCCTGTCGCACCGACAACTGCCAGTTTCATGATAAGATCAATTAAAAATTAAAATTTCGACATGCAAATATCCTACAACTTTATTATATTGGTAATGATTATGAGAAAATTTGTCTCAACCAGCTTCATAATCCTGAATTTTTATTTTCCGACCCTTGCCCAACTGAATGATAATTTCGATGATGGCAATTACAGGCAGGATCCGGAATGGGAAAATGTATCAGGAAATTTCACCGTTGATAACGGCTGGCTCCGGTTGAATTCACCACCGGTTGCCGGCGAAGATTTTATTACGATCCCCTGCCACTACCTTTATGACGCTTCCTGGGAAATCATGGTGAGGATGGAATTCAATCCTTCCGGCTACAATTATGCGGATATATATCTTTTCTCCGATGACCGCAATCTGAAGGGTTATGCCTATGGATATTTCGTTCGTATTGGCGGAAATAATGACGATATATGCCTTTTCCGTCGTGACGGTTACCCGGGAGAAGTTTCCAGAATAATCGATGGCCCCGACAGGGTTACAGATCACGACCGGAATGATCTGATTATCAGGGTTACGAGGGACAGGACCGGTAACTGGCAGCTTTATTATTCTGAAACATCATCACAACAATTCATAAAGTCAGGCCAGTGCTTTGATAAAAATTATCAGAACCCCGGATACTTCGGAATTGAATGTCACTATACGGCTACCCGTAGCAATAAATTTTATTTTGACGATCTATTGGTGACCGGCGTTCAGAACGAGGATAAAATTCCTCCTGCGGTTGACACGGTATATTCTTCCGGACCGGGAAATATCGTTTGCCGGTTCAATGAGAAGATCGATGAAATTTCTGCCGATAAGCTGTTGAATTATAAGCTGGCCGGAATCGGCCACCCTGATTCGGTGTTTTATGATCCCGCTCGTCATACCGTAATTCTTCATTTCTTTGAAAAGCTTTCTGAAGAATCGACCTATTCTCTTACCCTGTCAGGTATCGGGGACCTGAATAATAATTTAATGGTCCCTGCGGAAATCCCATTTATTTACCATGAATTATTGCTCCCGGCAGCAGGGTCCGTTATCATCAATGAATTTATGGCTGATCCTTCGCCATCCGCCGGATTACCGGAATCAGAATTCGTTGAATTATTAAATACCACCTCAAAATACATCGATCTTTCCGGATCGGGCCTAAATGGTAAAAACATCGGGTCACTTGTTATTTCTCCGGGCGGATTTGCCCTGCTGACTCCGGAAAAATCGAAGGATCTTTTTTCGGAGGTCAGTTGCCCTGTAATAGGAATAAGCAACTGGAATGCGATCAATAATTCGGGAGAAGATATCATTCTTAATGATAATTCCGGATTTCTGATCGACAAGGTATCCTTTAATTCCGATTGGATCAGCAAGGATGAAAAGTCAAACGGAGGGTGGAGCTATGAATTGATTAATCCCGTATACCGTTGCTGGGGGAAAAAAGCCTGGGAATTTTCCAAATCCCCTGCCGGCGGAACTCCGGGGTTGAAAAATTCTTCATTTTCAAACAGGGTGGAAAATAAAAACAAAGGCTATTGGGACTTTACGGCCTCCGGAAAAATCGTCAGCCTTGAGTTCAACGATCCTGTGGTTGCAGATGATAACTTCCCGGGGATCAAAATAGAAAATCAACAGCTTTTATCAACAGTAGTAAGTCCTGATAATCCAAATTTTATTGATCTGATATTAAAAGACAGCCTTGAAACAGGAAAGCCCTATTTATTATCCATATCCGGTCTCAAAGATTGTTCCGGCACTTATTTTATTGATACAGTAGTACAGATCGGTGAAGGCAGGTCACCGGATTTCCTTGACATAATCCCTACCGAAATAATGCTGAAAGAAAAACCTTCGGCTGGTTTACCTGAAACGGATTACATTGAATTCTATAATCCCGGGAAAAAAATCATAAGTCTGTATGGCTGCCGGTTGCTGATCGGTGAGGATACACTGGAATTGCCTTCCAAATGCCTTATGCCCTATGATTACAGAGTCCTTTGCTCCCGGAAATATGAAAAATCCGGCATAGGCCATGCTATCGGAGTCGATAATTTCCCTTCCTTGAACAACGAAGGAGAAAATTTCATATTCATAAATGAACAGGGTGACTGGGTATTTCAGCTTGATTTTAAAGCAAGCTGGATACCCGGGAAACTTAAAAGCGGTTTCTCGGTGGAAATGATTGATACCGGGAATCCCTGCGGCAAAACCGGCAACTGGGCAACATCAGAAAATAAAAACGGAGGATCCCCCGGAAGAGAAAATTCTGTAAAGGCATCAAATCCTGATCTCAGAGGACCGGTCCTTGAAAATGTGTCGGCTATCAGTAATGACCGGATACTGATCCGTTTTAATGAAGCTGTTTCTCCAAAGACACTGAACGCACTTAATTTTTCATTAAACGGAAATCAATGCCTGGACTTCTTCAGGCCGGTCAGCCTCGAGAATATTGAAGCAGGGCTGAATTATACTATGAATCCCGGTGTCATTTATACATTACAGATCAGGAATATTACTGATTGCGCCGGCAATATTCTCCAGGAACCGGCATCCGGTGACATGGGAATGCCTCAGCCACCCGATAGTATGGATATTGTTATCAATGAAGTTTTATTCAATCCTTTTCCCGGGGGAGTTGATTTTGTGGAAATTTTCAACCGATCAGATAAGTTTATTGATCTGGATCATTTCAGTTTTGCCAATACACCCGGAACCGAAGGGAAATACCTGTTATCGGCATTGCCATTGATCATGAAGCCTGAGTCCATTATTGCCTTTACTCCCGATAAATCAAGAACTTTCAGTGATTATCCTGCAGGCATCGAGGCACAGATCCTTGAAGTTAACAGGCTGCCCGCCATGAATGACGATGAAGGAAACATAATGTTGTATTCAAAGGACGGGAAAATATTGGATGCCTTTCATTATTTTGAAAATTATCACTTTGATCTTCTTGATGACCCGGAAGGGATTTCACTGGAAAGGATCAATGCTTCCGGTGTAACAAACGATCCGCATAACTGGCACTCCGCTTCGGAACATTCAGGATTCGGGACTCCCGGTAAAAAAAATTCAGCTTCCAGGCCGGATTCGGTCATCGCCGGGAATTTTTCGATCGAACCGCCAGTTTTTAACCCGGGGCAGACCGGGTACTATGACCATACGGAAATACATTATTCATTCGGGAAACCGGGTTATGTGCTGAATCTCAGAATTTTTAACCTCAATGGTGTCCT
>JBJKSY010000172.1:0-3881 GCA_046703645.1 Cyclobacteriaceae bacterium | reverse complement strand
GGCTATAAGAATTCCGATGGCAAGGGCGGCATGAGTTCTTAACAGTAATATAAGATCGCGTGCGGAAGATCCGGGGTCAGGGTACGGCCGGAATGTCCTGTAAAGTAACAGGAGAAAAAGCAACATTGCATATATCATTGCAAAAGAACCCAAAGCATCCCATGGATCTTCTCCAAACGGAATAATGGATGACAGGGCAGGGTCATGCTTGTTGAACATGAAATAGAGATAAAAAACAAATGCCAGCAAACCGCTTAATAAAGTCAGCCCTTTCAGGGAAGTTTTCATGAATGAGGCAAGTTTAAGATCACGAAAATTATTGTTTTTGAATTTTAATCAGTTTCTCCAGCAGATCGAGATGATCGGAAAAAGCCTTTTTCCCGGACGATGTACAGGCATATTTAGTATTGGGCTTTTTCCCGATAAACTGTTTCCTGACCTTTATGTACCTTTCCCGCTCAAGTATCTTCAGGCTGCTGGCAAGGTTACCATCAGTAAGTTCCAGTAATTCTTTCAAGGAGTTGAATTCCATTTCCTCATTGGCCGTCAGGGCCGCCATGATACCCAGCCTCACCCGGCTCTCAAATACTCTATTTAATTTCGAATATATTTCTTTCACAGCCCGATCCGGATTGACATGACAATCCCGTAAATAAGATGAACCAATCCAAATCCAACCGACCAGAAAATAAGATCATACCCCGGAAAGACAACACAGACAAGGGCGATCAGGATCTCCGAATACCCAAGCCACCGTATCCCGGAAATTGTATGTCTCGAGCCCATGACAATTGCAATACCGTAAAATATCATGCAGGAAGGGATGATCAATGCATAATAATCGTTGAATAGAATTGCCAGGACAAACAGCCCGCCTGCCACCAGGGGGATGAGGAGTGAAAAAAGAAATTGAATTGAACCGGGCCCGGCGAAGGGTTGTTTCTGTTGACGGGCTTTCCGGTATGAAAGCCAGATACCGAAAACAAGAGTCAGGATCAGTACACTTAATCCGGTTAAAATAACTTCCAGAAGCATATCGCCTGACATCCCTGATAAACCGGTTAATGTTAATTGCTGACCCAGTATCCGGTAAACCCATAGCGCCCCGGCCAACGAAAAAAGTCCCGCCAGTATACCGGATAATCCGCTGAGTGAAATAAAACGGGAAGACCGCTCCATTATATTGCGGATCTCCTTCAGGTCCCTGATATATTCCTGTGTATTTTCCATTTTAAAAGTACTTTGTATTACAAAGTACAAATCCGGCAATTAAAATGTCAAGAAGAATAAAGAATAAATTCAGGAACATTGAAACTTAACCCTGTACTATAAAAATCCTGTCTTGAATACATCACGGAAGATTATGTATGAAATCTATAAATTTGACTTGTATAATAGAATTTCAGGTTATTCGTTAAATAAAAAGTGCTTTTAACCGGATTAACAGCAATTTTTTAACTACATGAAAAGGTTTTTTTTAACTCCGTTTCTTTTTATCGCATTTTTCCCATCTGTCGATGCCCAGGACATAGAAGATACAGTAGAGTTGCCAACTATTGTAATTCGGGGAAAAATACCGGAAAAATTGCCTTATATCACCTCAATGACCAGTCCTGAATTATTGCAATTTACCGCGACAAGGGATGTTGGTGAATTTTTAAGAAGCATTCCGAATGTTTCAGGCATCAGGAAGGGCGGGAGTTGTGTGGACCCTGTGGTCCGCGGCTATAAATATTCCCAGTTGAATGTAATTCTGAATAATGGCATCAGGATAGAAAACGGCTGCCCTAACCGTATGGATCCCGTTTCGTCTCATATTGAAGCTGAAGATATTCAGAACATCGAGGTGATCAAAGGACCCTTTGCTTTGAAATACGGCCCCAATTTCGGCGGGGTGATCAACCTGGAAGCGAAAAGGCCTGAGCCATTCGGGAAATTCCAGGTACATGGCGGCGGTTCATATGGATATGAGACCAACTGGAACGGGCATAAAAGTCATTTGTATCTGAAAGGCGGAGGTCAAAAGGTCTATTTTCTTTTAACCGGCGGGTACAGGAATTACGGAAATTATACAAGCGGCAAAGCCGGCGGGAAGGACACAACATTTCAGTCAGCCTTTATAAAATATAATTATTCCGCACAACTGGGGTTTGCCCTCAATAAGAATCAGAGGATTTTATTGGGATATGATGATGTAAGAAGCCGGGATGTAATGTATCCCGCACTGTCAATGGATGAAAAAAGCGACCATACCGGTATTTTCTCGACCGACTATACAGCAATTAACCTGAGCAGTTTTGTCAGGGGCCTGGAAGTGAAAGCTTACCATTCAGGTGTGCATCATATTATGGATAACAGCAGGCGCCCATCCTCGGCCCTCATGAAAATGGTAGCCGATGTTAATGCTTCAGATGACGGAGGAAGGATAGAAATAGATATGAGTTCCGGGCCTCACAATCTTCTCGCGGGTCTGGATTTTGAAAATATCCGCAAGGACGGGGAAAGAACGGGAACCATGGAAATGATGGGAACTGTCTCGAAACGTATTACCAGCCTTTGGAAAAAAGCCTCGATAACAAATACCGGAATTTTTGCCGAATACCATACACCGGTTTCTTCCGTGGAATTTATGGCAAGCCTGCGTCTTGATCTCAATCAGGCTTCCTCAGAAGATACACTGGACATAACTCAAAATGGCATTACCTATTTCCATAATTCCAGTTCACATTTTATCAATATGAGCGCAAGTGCCGGTGTCACAAAAATTTTTTCTGATGAGTTTATCGTGTCATTGGCGGCCGGACGGGGAACGAGAAGCCCGAACATGCTGGAAAGGTTTATAAAATTGTTGCCTGTCGGTTACGACAATTTCGATTACCTGGGAAACCCGGATCTGAAACCGGAAATAAATAATGAATTGGACCTGACGTTCCGGGTAATGACCGGAAAGTCCGGGGAAATGTACCTTAATGGATTTTATTCCGTAGTACAGCATTATATTACGGCAAACCGGCTGCCTCCTGCTGTAATAAAGCCTCAAACACAAGGTGTACTGGGTGTAAAACAGTTTGAAAATGCAGATTATATTCTATCCAGGGGATTCGAATTCGGGTATACATCTGCCTTCAGGGATAAATTAGGATTTGATGTTTCGTCCGCGCTTACCTATGCTACAATTCCTTCGGTTACCCGGTATATTCTGACCGGCAACCAGATAACCGGGGAAACGCTCATTAAAAATGATGCTTTGCCGGAAATTCCCCCTTGGGAAGCGACATTTTCCGTTTATTATAAATTCCTGAAGAACAGCTTGATTCCTAAAATTGCACTTCGGACGGTAGCAGACCAGAATCATACTTCGGCTGCCTTTTATGAATTCCGGACACCCGGTTTCAGCATATTGAATTTCACTGCACTATGGAAGGCGAACAATAAGATTCACCTGCTGGCCGGGGTAAATAATATATTCAACCGGGCCTATTATGAACATCTGAACAGGAAAATCATCGGGACCGCCGGGAAACTATATGAACCCGGAAGAGTATTCTTCATCAATTTATCAGTCAATTTATAGTTCATGGATTATTTTTCAAAAGCCGGTTGGGTTTTTGTTATAATGGGGCTGATCTTATATTCATGCAGTCCGCAACCCACTGATCCCGATAAAAACGATTATGGCCATATTCGCCTGAAATTTCTTCATTATGCCGACGGAAAGCCCCTGCAGAAAGATACTCTCATTTATATAAATGGTGCAGGGAACAGGTATGAGGTCAATGAGCTGATGTATTTTATATCGGATGTCACACTTTATAAATCGGATGGATCCGTCAAGATCATTTCCGGCTGGAAGGACATTCAATATGTGGATATCGATATAC
>JBJKSY010000171.1:0-7406 GCA_046703645.1 Cyclobacteriaceae bacterium | reverse complement strand
ATTTCCGGGGTCAGGACCTTATAGCGCCTTTTGGCTCCTTCAAAAGCGAGATGCCCGAGGTATTCGTCTGCAGTTTTGAATCCCTCAGGGATCGGAAAATTCGGCAAAAGAATATCTCTTTTAAGGTTGGGCGTAAAACATTTGTCCGCAATTTCATTGGTGTAATCCAGGGCAACCGGCACATCTTCAAAAACCTTGTCCATTTCCTCCTGGGTCTTGAAATAAAATTCGTTATTGGGAAACCCGAAACGGTAACCTTTTCCATCCCCGATCGGTGTTGACTTTAGGTCACCGGTGTTCACGCAAAGCAGAATATCGTGAGCGCCTGCATCGTCCTTATCGATGTAATGAGAGTCGTTTGTAGCTATGGTTTTAACATTATATTTTTTAGCCCATTTAAGCAGCACCTGGTTCACATCTTCCTGGCTTTTTCCTGAATCATCCACATTTTCAATATTATGGCGCTGAAGTTCGATATAATAATCCCCGCCGAAAATATCGAACCACCATTTGAATTCTTTTTCCGCTTCCTGTTCTGTTTTGAATAAAACCGCCTGCGGTACCATAGCCCCGATGCAGCAGGTGGTGGCAATCAGGTCCTCATGATATTTTAAGATCAATTCCTTGTCAATTCTCGGCCATTTGCTGTACATCCCTTCCGTAAAACCCAGCGAGCACAATTTCATCAGGTTTTTATAACCGTTCTCATTTTTTGCAAGTAAAAGCTGGTGGTAACGTATATCCTTGTTCTCCTTGCTGAAATTCTTTTTGTGCCGGTCATCTACAATATAAAATTCACAGCCCAGTATCGGTTTAATGTTGAATTTGTTGGCTTCGGCGACGAACTTGAAAGCTCCGAACATATTACCGTGGTCTGTGAGGGCAACTGCTTTCATCCCATCTGCATGCGCTTTTTTTACCATGTCATGGATATTTGAAAAGCCGTCAAGCAGGGAGAATTCAGTGTGACAATGTAAATGATTAAAGGATGGCATTAATAAAGAAATTATTTCAAAACTTATTTTAAAATTAGGGAACTAAACCCTTTCACACAGGGATATGTATGATTTTTTTTTCGATGAAGAAATCTTCATGAAAATAATCGCTGATCGGCCTGACTTCAACTTTTCTGTTCAGGGTTCTGATCTCGGATTCAAGGTTCCCTCCTTTCAGACATATAATCCCGCCGGCCATGTTTTGTTTCCCGGAAGGAATAATATTTTTACCGACCCATCCATATATTTCTTTCAAGGGCGCCACTGCCCTGGATACAGCAAAATCGAATTTTCCTTCCGTTTTTTCGGCCCGTATATTTATAGTCTTAATATTTTTTAACCCCAGGCTTGTAATCATATCCTGCACGGCCCTGATCTTTTTGCCGATGGAATCCGTGAGTGTGAAAGATGAAGCCGGGAACAGGATAGCAAGCGGAATACCCGGAAATCCGCCACCGGTTCCGACATCGAGTATCCGGGTCCGGGCATTAAACCGGATATATTTAGCAATTGCAAGGCTATGAAGGATGTGGCGGGTATAAATATCGTTCGTATCCTTTCTTGAGATGAGGTTTATTTTTTCATTCCATGAAACAAGCAGCCGGGCGAATCCTGCCAGGTTTTCCAACTGGTCAATTGAAATTTCCGGAAAATATTCCCGGATAACGGAAAGTCCGTCCGCCATCAGATATGGTCTTCTTTCCCTTTAACTATGTCATAGAGTAGTTCCCGGGCCCTGTGAAGCTGTGCCTTTACGGTTCCCAGGGGGGCGTCCAGTTCCTCGGCGATTTCTTCATACGACAATTCCTGGAAGTACCTGAGCCTTACAAGTTTCTGGTATTTGGGCGGGAGCTTGGTAACAAAATCCCTTATCAATCCGATCTTCTGCTGCTTTATGGTTTCTTCCTGCGGATTCAGGGTTTCATCCTGGGGCTCAAATCCCATGGATTCCCCCTCATCATCGCGGTAGGAAGAATCCAGGCTAAGGGTTTCCAGCCTTTTCTTCCGGATGTAATCAATGGAATTATTCGTGGCAATCCGGAACAGCCAGGTAGAAAAAGTAAAATCCTTCTTGAATTTATGCAGGTTCCTGAAGGCCTTGGCAAATGCTTCAATGGTAAGGTCCTCGGCATCATCCACATTCCGGATCATCTTAAGGATCATATGATAAACAGGCTTCTTATATCGTTTCATCAGATCTGCATAGGCAGTCTGATCCTTTTCCTGGATTGCCCTGTCAATCAGTCTGAAGTCCTCGATCGCTTTGCTCGAAAATTGTTTTTCGTTGTCTATCTCCATCGAATCTTCTTTGAAAGGTTAGCCACAATGCCGAATACTATCAGGTATAAGACATAAAGAATCTCCATGAACAACAGCCACTGAAATTCGTATTTTGTCCCTGTTCTATGACATAACTGATAAAAAGTCCCTATGATCAGCAGCAGGATCAGCAGGACTGCACCAGCCACAAACGGCCATTGAAAACCGACAATTAACAGGGATGCGGCTAAGAGCCAAAATACAATTTTTGATAGATAAAAAACCGATAACACAAATTTATCTTTCCATTTATAACGTTTTCCCACGGAAAGGTGTCTTTTTTTCTGAACGAAATAATCCTTCCATTTATTTTTTGTCCATGACATGACCACGCTGTCACTGCTTATTACTGCCCGGGAATTTTTACCGGAAGCGTATCGGTTTACCAGGAGATCGTCATCTCCCCCCACTATCCGGAGATCGTGCTGAAAGCCTTTTACGGAAAGGAAGAAAGATTTCCGGTAGCCCAGGTTTCTGCCCACAGCCATATAGGGATTTCCTCCAAGGGCGGCGGAGAGATAAAGTATGGCCGTATGAATAGTTTCGAACCTGGCAAACAGGTTCAGGAGACCTCTTTCCCTGTGAAAATACGAATAACCAATAACAAAATTTACCGGATCATTGAACTGGCTTGCCACAGCACGGATCCAATGGATGGTAGCCGGCTCACAGTCGGCATCTGTGAGCAGGATCCGGTCATTTTCAGCCGCCTTAATGCCCAAAGTCAGAGCAAATTTCTTTGGCTGAACATGATCGGGAACAAAATCCACCCGCACTACTTTCAGCAAGGGATTGTTTTTCTTTTCTTCCTGGAGAAATTCGTAGGTCCCGTCATCGGAACGGTCGTCGACAAGGATAATCTCAAACCGGGAATAGGCCTGTTTCTTAAGTTTGGGCAGGAGATTTTTCAGATTTTCCAATTCATTTCTTGCACAAATGATCACCGACACCGGAGCATCCGAAATAGCCAGCGGGTTTTCGTAAGGTTTGTAAATACTAAACCTGACGAATGCCAGCCCGTAAAATAGAAGCTGTAAAGTAGCGGCTGAAAGATATATCAGAAATACTATTTCCACGCAATCCTGCCTTGTTGTGGGGTTTTACCATGATCTCAAAGTTAACTGGAAACAGGGGAATATTTTATGAAACCAAAGCCTTATTTTTGTGACGATCACAGCAAAATGAAATTCAGCATTACGGCCACCGATAAAAGCTCAAAAGCAAGGACCGGGGAGATCACAACCGACCGGGGAGTAATAGAGACTCCTGTATTTATGCCGGTCGGTACAGCAGGTTCGGTAAAAGCCGTGCATCAGCGCGAGCTCGAACAGGATATAAAAAGCCAGATCATCCTAGGGAACACCTATCACCTTTACCTCCGGCCGGGAATGGAAGTAATACAGGAAGCCGGCGGACTTCATGCATTCAATGGCTGGCACAGGCCCATATTGACAGACAGCGGAGGCTACCAGGTTTACTCGCTTGCTGAAAACCGGAAGATTTCCGCGGAAGGGGTCACTTTTCAATCCCATATCGACGGTTCATTGCACCGGTTCACCCCTGAATCCGTAATTGATATTCAGCGGCAGATCGGGGCGGATATAATCATGGCCTTTGATGAGTGTACGCCTTATCCCTGCGAATATGCCTATGCGGAAAATTCGATGAATCTCACCCATCAATGGCTTGAACGGTGTATTGTCCAATATAAAAATACCGGTTCTCTCTATGACCATTCCCAATACCTTTTCGGGATTGTGCAAGGAAGCGTATACGGGGACCTTCGCACACGTTCGGCAGAAGAAATCGCCGGTAAAGACCTGGACGGTAATGCCATCGGGGGCCTTTCGGTAGGAGAGCCGGCAGAAATCATGTATGAGCTTACTGAATCAGTTTGCAATATATTGCCCTCTGACAAGCCGCGTTACCTTATGGGCGTGGGGACACCTGAAAACCTGCTGGAGTGCATAGCGCTTGGAGTAGACATGTTCGATTGCGTTATGCCCACCCGGAACGGAAGGAACGGCATGTTATTCACTACATCGGGAATCATAAACATCCGGAATGAAAAATGGAAAAAAGATTACTCTCCAATCGACCCCGGGCTTGACGGGTACGCCGGAAATTTCTATACAAAAGCCTACCTGAGGCATCTAGTCATCAGTAAGGAGATCCTGGCTGCACAGATAGCTACCCTGCAGAATCTTTCTTTCTATTCCTGGCTGATTACCGAGGCAGGGAAACAAATCAGGAATGGCACATTTCTGGATTGGAAAAATTCAATATTGGTAAGGATATCCGAACGACTGTAATGAAAATCCTGGATAAATTCATTCTTAAAAAATACCTCGGATCCTACGTCTTCGTAGTTGCCGTTCTTCTTACCGTCGTTGTGATCATCCAGATTACCGAAAAGAATGAAAGCATCATTGAACACCAGCTCACATTCAAGGAAGTATTTTTTTACATGCTTGATTTCATTCCCTATGTGGCGAACCTTATTACCCCGATAACTTCCTTCATCGCCGTGGTTTTCATGACCTCCCGGATGGCCAATCATACGGAGATCATCGCCATCTTGAGCAGCGGCATCAGCTTCAGGAGGCTCATGTTTTCCTACCTGATAGGAGCCCTGTTGATTTCATTGCTGAATCTCTACCTGACCATGGATGTAATCCCGAAAGCCAACAAGCGCAGGATTGCCTTCGAGGTCGCCTATTTTGAAAAACCCTTTTATTTCAACGACAGGGATATACATATCCGGGTGGCCCCGGAATCTTACCTGTATATGCAGTCATTTAACAACCAGTCGAAGATCGGCTATAAGTTCACCCTCGAGACCATTAAAAACATGAAAATGACTGCCAAGCTCGAGGCGGAACGGGCCCAGTGGAAGGCGGATAATAAGTCATGGGAATTAAGGCAATGGCAGCTACGCAAATTCGACGGGTTCAAGGAGGAATATACCCGTGGCGATAAACTGGATACGGTGATCAACCTGACGCCCAGGGATTTCGCCGATAATTTCCACCTTTATGAAACGCTTACGCAGAAAGAACTGAACGCGCATATCCGGTTGCTGAAACTCCGGGGGGCAGACAATGTGGTTTTTTATGAAACGGAAAAATACATGAGAATGATCTCTCCTTTTACCGTGCTGATCCTGACATTTATCGGTTTGATCGTCTCATCAAGGAAATCAAGAGGAGGGACAGGATTCCAGATTGCCCTGGGATTTCTTATAGCTTTTGTTTATATCCTCTTCTTCTGGTTCAGCAAATCCTTTGCTGAAGCGGGAGGAATGCATCCTTCCATTGCTATCTGGATACCGAATATAATTTTTATTTTTGTGGGAATAATACTTTATAAATTTCTGCCCCGTTGAATACCCGGCTTAAAGATTATATTCAGCTTCATTTCATCATCATATTATGGGGCTTTACCGCTATCCTGGGATTATTGATTAAAATTCCGGCTTATGACCTCGTCTTTTTCAGAACCCTTATAGCCTGTGCAGGCCTGTTAACGATCATCCTTATCGCCCGGCTGCCGGTTAAAGTAGGGACCAGGGATTTTCTGAATCTTGCAGGAACAGGAATGCTGATTGCCACCCACTGGATTCTTTTTTTCGGTTCCGCCCGGATTTCAACTGCTTCCGTATCTCTGGCCGGCCTGTCTACCATTTCCTTCTGGACAAGCCTGCTTGAACCTGTCATGAAGGGAAAGAAGATCGAAGCGATTGAACTGCTGCTGGGCCTCCTGGTGATCCTGGGATTATATCTTATATTTCATTTCGAGTTCGGATATGCGGCCGGCCTGCTCATGTCACTGGGTTGTGCATTTTTCGGCGCCCTTTTTACTGTAATCAATTCCAAGATCACCCACAGGCATAATGAGTATGTGATCACTTTTTACGAAATGCTGGCAGCCAATATTACCACGGGATTGTTTATAATTATTTATGCACTTTTTATAGTAAAACAAGGTCCGGTATTTGCGGCTCCTTCTGCATGGGACTGGTTCTATCTCTCCCTCCTGGCACTGGTATGTACCGTATATCCTTTCTCTGTATCGGTTGAACTGATGAAAAGGATATCCGCCTTCATGATGAACCTTTCCGTGAACCTCGAACCGGTATACGGGATCATCCTGGCGGTGATCATTTTCGGGGGTCGGGAAAAGATGAATACAGGCTTCTATTTCGGAACCGGTATAATCCTTTTTTCAGTCATTCTTTACCCTGTTTTGAAAAGGCAGCAGGATAAATGGAAACTCCTGAAAAAAGGTATAACGGGATGAATATATTTGGTGATTGGTGATTGGTGATTGGTGATTGGTGATTGGTGATTGGCGATTGGCGATTGGTGATTGGCGATTGGCGATTGGCGATTGGCGATTGGCGATTGGCGATTGGCGATTGGCGATTGGCGATTGGCGATTGAAATGTGATTGGGTTATTAACTGCCTCATAATAAACAAATTAAAACAGAGATTAATAATATTGATATTCCAGAATATATAGAATACCATTTCCCGATCCCCCATATCTCATTTGCTTGCTATATATCATTTGGCCCTTCGAATTGTATTCATATTGATTAAATAATCCCTTCCATCCGCCATCAATCGAATATTTTTGAATTAGTAATCCTAAATCGTTATAATAATATTGTAATTTATATCCTAATATATTGTTAGGATCGTAAAATTCTTCATATTCAATTCTATTAATGCTATCAAGAGAATATTTAAAAAAAACCTTAGATATAAGGTCTTTATTGTCAGTGCTAAAGGTGATAATTTCATTTAATCGATTTATTGAATCATAAACAAAAGTTATATTATAAGTCGAAAATCCAGATTCCTTAATCAATCTCCCCTTGTTATCATATGTATAATAAATTGATGTCTGAGGAGTTCCATTTGACAGAGACACATCCTGGCTGACTGTCTGACCTTTATTTTTATATTTAAAGGTGGTTATGGTGCTTATATCACTCGATCCTTTCTCAATAATACTCACTAATTGATTTTTCTGATTGTATTTATATGTAAGCCTCGTATCAGTGATTTTGGTCGGGAAAGGGCCGT
>JBJKSY010000170.1:0-6191 GCA_046703645.1 Cyclobacteriaceae bacterium | reverse complement strand
GTGCTTGACAACCTGAAAAAAGGCAAGGCCCAGGGTTTATTCCGGAAATCGATGAATGAGGAGATCATTGCCAAGATGCATGTTTCCAGGATCATGGCCATCGGTGAAAATACATGTTTCTCTCATGATGAGCTGTTATCCCCGGAGGTATTCCGTCAAATCTATGTCTATCATATACATGGAATTGCCAATGACAAGGGGCTGGAAGTGCTTGAAAAAAATTTAAAGAAAAACGGAATTACCGTTTAGCTGAAATTGATGAAAAAGCTGTTAAAGAAGATCGGAAGGGTGCATCAAAACCGGGTCAAAAGACATGCCATTCCGGAAATTAATGTCCATTCACCGGTTCTTTTGAACCGTTCACCGATAGCTGTCCGCTTTCGTATGACCCCGACCGTATATTTGATAAAACCTTATTTTCATTGCGTATCGGGAAATTCATTTTTTAACTCACTTTAAACTGAAAAGAATAACAAAACCTATAAAAACTGGACCTATGTTAAAAATCAGGAATTTATTAATTATTGCCATATTTCTTTGTGAACCGTTTCTTGTCAAAGCACAGCAGATCAAGCCTGCAACAACGGATACGCTGAGGCTTTCGCTGAAGCAGGCGGTTGACTATGCCCAGCAAAACAGCCTGAGCGTGAAGAATGCTGTCCTTGACCTTGAATCGGCCAAGAAACAGATATGGGAATACACGGCCATGGGCTTGCCCCAGATCAACGCCGACGGGAATTACCAGAATATATTCAAGGTTCCTTCGCTTTCCCTGGGACCATCTATTAATTACGGGAGTATACTTAACCTCCCTGCCGATCATGTGCTGACAGTAGGTGACCTGGGAATTGTACCGGACGCTGGTTCGATTTCACTGGGTGTAAAGGAAAATATAACTTACGAGGCATCGGTGAGTCAGTTACTTTTCAGCGGCTCCTACCTGGTCGGGCTGCAGGCTACCAAGATCCTGAAACAATTATCGGAACAGGCCCTCACCAAGTCAAAATTCGATACAAAATCCTCGGTATCCCAGTCCTATTACATGGTATTGGTTTCCGAGGAAGGACTGAAGATACTGCAATCCAGCCTGAACCTTGTCAACAAAACTCTGAAGGACATGCAGGCAATGCACGAGCAGGGAATGATCGAGGAAACGGATGTCGACCAGATCAAAATTAACCAGATGAATATAGAAAGCCTGGTAAGCTCTACCAGCGCATCGGCACAGTTAGCTTACCGGCTTCTCAAGTTCCAGATGGGATTAAACCTGAACCAGCCTATTGAACTGACTGACAGCCTGAACGGCCTGATCTCCTCAAAGGATTATTTTATTTCGCAGGATGATAAATTCAATATCAACAATAATATCGATTACAAGATAATGCAGACCAATGAGCAATTATCGGTTATGAACCTGAAAAAGGAAAAGGCAGCATTCATGCCGACACTTACCGCTTTTTACAGGCACCAGGAACTGCTTAACACTCCTCAGTTCAATTTTAATTTCCCGGACCTCCTTTCAGTCAGCCTTACGGTCCCAATTTTTTCAAGTGGTATGCGGCTCGCCAGGGTTGGCGAGGCGAAGATCGCCGTTGAGAAAGCCAGCAACCAGCGGGAATCGGTCCAGCAAAGTCTGACGATTGCTTACCAGCAATCCAAGATCAACTATATGAAAGCTTTAAATGATTATCATAATCTTAAGCAAAGCGTCGATCTCTCAAAACGAAGTTATGACAAGACCCTGTTGAAATACAAGGAAGGGATGTCATCGAGCCTTGAACTGACCCAGGCACAGAACCAGTTCCTGACAACGGAGTCGAGTTATTATAATGCCGTATTGAATTTCTTCAATGCATATACCACGCTGAACCGTTTGATGGAAACTGAATAATAAAAATCTGCAACTATAACATTAACAACGATATGAAAATCCAATTTATCCTTTTATCTTTTTTGGTTTTAGCCGCTTCCTGCAGTTCCGACAAGCAGGCCGAGCTGAACAAGCTCCGCAAGGAACAGTCAACCATTGCCGAGAAAATCAAGAGTCTTGAATCCGATACCTCGATCGTTAAGGATCCTGTTGATAATTCCAAGATCCAGTTGGTGATCGCAAAGGAAATTGAGCCGACCCCCTTCAAACATTACATCGAGGTGCAGGCGCATCTCGACGGTGATGAGAATGTAGGCGTCAGTGCCCAGGGCGGCGGAAAGATCCTGAAAATTTATGCCGTAGTCGGCGAAAATGTAAAAAAGGGTCAATTACTGGCAAGGCTGGATGATGCCGTGCTGCAACAGCAGTTGAAACAGATGGAGACCAACCTGAGCTTCCTGACCGATGTATATAATAAGCAGAAAGCTTTATGGGACCAGAATGTGGGTTCTGAGGTCCAGTACCTGACAGCAAAGAACAATAAGGAATCGATGCAGCAGCAGATCGCCACTCTGAAGAACCAGATTGACCTCAAGCATATCACCTCGCCCATTGACGGTGCCATTGAAGACATTGCCGTGAAAGAAGGCCAGGTGGTAAGTCCTGGTTTGCCCATAATCAGGGTGGTTAATTTTAACAAGCTGAAGGTAGTTGCAGATATTTCCGAGGCCTATTCCAGCAAGGTAACCCCTGGAGTTAATGTTAGAATCTATTTTCCTGACCTGAACAAGGAAGTTGACGCCAAAGTAAGTTTTGCAAGCCGGTACATCAATCCTGTGAACAGGTCATTTTCGGTTGAAGCGAGGTTGAGTAATCCCATCCCGGGGCTAAAGGTCAACATGGTAGCTGTAATGAAGATAAACGACTACAGTTCTTCCGATGCCCTGGTAATCCCCGTGAGCCTGATACAAAGCGACAGGGATGAGCAGGTGGTTTATATCGCAGAAACCAACTCTTCACCAAAAGCACATCGTGTGGTTGTGACTCCCGGAGTATCTTATGACGGCATGGTGGAAATCACAAGCGGACTGAAACCGGGTGATAAGATAATCACCGTGGGCTACCAGGGACTTGAGGACGGACAGACCATCCGGTTTCAATAAATATCCGGAACCAGAAACCTGAAAATCATAATGGAACAGAAACTAAAAGAATTCAAACCCACAAGCTGGGCCATCGATAACAGCACAAGCATGTATGTGCTTGCCTTCTTTCTTGTTGTTTTCGGAATACTAAGTTATGTGAGGATCCCCAAGGAACAATTTCCTGAAATTGTAATCCCGAACATTTATGTATCAACCATATACCCGGGAACTTCGCCTATCGATATGGAAAACCTGATCACCAAGCCGCTTGAAAAAAATATCAAGTCGATCAATGGTGTTAAAAGAATATCAAGCTCCTCAATTCAGGATTTTTCCTTAATAGCAGTAGAATTTAAAACGGATGTCGATATAACCGATGCAAAACAAAAGGTGGAGGATGCGGTAAACAAAACCAAGTCCGACCTTCCCAATGATCTGCCGGCCGATCCCACGGTAACCCAGGTTGAGTTATCCGATATCCCGATCATGTATATCAATATTTCGGGCCGGTACAGCCTGCAGCAACTCAAGGAATATGCCGATAACCTGAAGGATAAAATTGAAAGTCAGCCTGAAATCACAAGGGTGGATGTTATCGGTGCACTTGATCGCGAGATCCTCGTGGATGTGGATATGTACAAAATGCAGGCAGCCAACGCGACATTCAGTGACATACAGCGGGCCATAGCCAGTGAAAACAGAACCATTGCAGGCGGCAGCGTTGAAATGAACGGAATGAACAGGTCTATCAGGGTAGTGGGTGAATTCACTTCGGTGGATGAGATCAGGAACCTGATCTTTACCTCCTCGAGCGGCGCCATTGTAAAACTTTCCGATATTGCCACCGTTAAAGACGGGTTCGCGGACCAGGAAAGCTATGCCCGGCTGAACGGCCAGAATGTTATTACCCTGGATGTCATCAAGAAAAGCGGGCAGAACCTGCTGGTTGCTTCCGATAAGATCAAGAATACCGTTCAGCAGATGAAGAAGGACGAATTCCCCAATGATCTTAACGTGGTTATTACAGGCGATATGTCAAAATTTACACGGTCCACCCTATCCGACCTGAATAACACCATTATTATAGGTTTTATCCTGGTTACGATCGTGCTGATGTTTTTCATGGGACTTACCAATGCATTTTTCGTTGGCCTGTCCATACCACTTGCAATGGCTTTGTCCTATACCGTCCTGCCCGGCATCGGTTATACCATGAACATGCTCGTGATGTTTTCCTTCATCTTTGCCCTTGGGATCATCGTGGACGATGCTATCGTGGTGATTGAGAATACGCACAGGATATTCAAAAAGACTGGGATGGGTATAGTGCAGTCGGCCAAGTTCGCTGCCGGGGAGGTGTTCCTGCCCATATTGTCAGGAACGTTGACCACCCTGGCCCCGTTTTTCCCGCTGGCTTTCTGGCCCGGGATTGTCGGGAAATTCATGCATTTTATCCCGATTACACTGATCATCGCCTTATTCGCTTCCCTGATTGTCGCTTATCTCCTGAACCCGGTATTTGCAGTTTCATTCATGAAAAAGGAAGAAGATGAAATGTCATCGGTACACCGTAAAAATCCATTTAAATACGGTCTAATCATCATCGCAATATCGATACCGTTTTACCTGCTTACCTTTACAGGCAAGATCAGCTTCTTCATGCCGAATTTTATTGTTTTCATTGCATTACTTTATGTAGGCTACAATTTATTCGGTTATAAGATCCTGTATTTCTTCCAGAAGATCCTGCTACCGGCCACCCTTAATTTTTATGAAAAGTCGGTTCGCTGGATACTGGTTGGCAGACGGCCTTATTACCTGGTTGTTTTACTGATCATAATGTTTCCCCTGATGTTTGTCGTAACGGCGATAAGAAAGCCCAAAGTGGCCCTTTTCCCCGATAGTGAACCGAATTCGATTGAAGTCTATATCAAAATGCCGATTGGTACCGATGTGCATGTTACGGATTCCATTTCAAAAATTGTATATGGACGTATCATGAATGTACTCGGCCCGCATAATCCGCTGGTAGAATCGGTGATTACCAATGTGGCAAAAGGCGCCTCGGAAAACCGGTTCGACATGGGGACGGTAACTTCCAACAAGGCCAAGGTAACCGTGAATTTTGTTGAATACAATGAACGGCACGGACTGGAGACCAATCCCTATCTTGAAAAATTCCGTGAAGTGGTTCAGAATATTCCCGGGGTTAACATTTCCGTTGATAAACCGGCAATGGGACCGCCGACCGGTAAACCGATTGACATCGAAATCGCGGGAAATGACTTGCATCAACTGGTTGAGACCACCCATAATTTCAAGAGCTATGTTGATTCTATCGGGATCCCGGGCATTGAAGAGCTCAAGACCGATTTTGAAACCAGCAAGCCTGAAATGATAATCGATATTGACCGCGAAAGGGCCAACCACGAAGGCATTTCCGCCGGCCAGGTTGGTGCAGAGATCCGCACCGCTATACTCGGTACGGAAGTTTCCAAATACCGTGACGGCGAAGACCAGTATCCCATCGAGCTCCGGTACAATGAATATGAAAGAAAACATATTGACCGGTTGATGAACACAAGGATCACCTTCAGGGACATGAATACCGGGATGCTTCGTTCTATCCCGCTTTCGGCCGTAGCCCATATCAAGTACCAGAATGCTTACGGCGGTATTGACAGGATAAATGTAGAACGGACGATCACCTTATATTCAAATGTGCTTACCGGTTATACCGCTCCGGATATCAATGTCCAGCTCGAAAAAGCCATCAAATCCTTTAACATTCCCAAAGGGGTTACCATAAAGCTTGCCGGTGAAACGGAGGATCAGCAGGAATCCCAGCAGTTTCTCGGAAACGCCATGCTGATCTCGCTGGCGCTGATCTTCTTTATTCTGATCACACAGTTCAATTCGATCGGAAAATCGGTTATTATCGTTTCTGAGGTGCTGTTCAGTATTATCGGTGTGCTGATCGGTTATAATATATTCAATATGTCCATTTCAATTATCATGACCGGTATGGGTATTGTGGCGCTGGGCGGTATTGTCGTAAGGAACGGTATCCTCCTGGTAGAATTTACGGATGTGCTGCAGGAACATGGAATGGATATGAAGGAAGCCATCGTTCAGGCCGGGAAAACAAGGATCACGCCGATCCTGCTTACTGCTAC
>JBJKSY010000169.1:0-9228 GCA_046703645.1 Cyclobacteriaceae bacterium | reverse complement strand
ATATAAAATTCAAATAGCCTGAGCATTAATTGCCCGGGCTATTTTTTTGATCCCGATTGGGTCAGGAAGGATGAGTTTAGAATTATTTATGATCAAAATCCGGGAGGAATTTTTATCCGGTTAAATTGATTGCAATTTTAATTTCAGTTTTCAATATTTTGCGGGAAGGGGAAAAAGCTGTATTTTTTAACCTTCTTATCCTGGAATTGGTTAATAAATTTACCGGGAGGTGACCTTTATAACGATAATATCATTTCATGCCCATTAAGGACTCATTCGGACGTATTCACGATTATCTGCGGATTTCGCTTACGGAAAACTGCAATATGCGCTGCTTTTACTGCATGCCGGAGGAGGATTATTCCTTTACTCCCTATTCCAGGTTGATGAATGCTTCGGAAATTAAAAAGATTGCCGGGTTGTTTGTGGAACAGGGCGTGAAAAAGATCCGTCTGACCGGCGGCGAACCGCTGGTCAGGAAGGATGCCGCCGATATCATTCTTGCACTTTCTCAAATGCCTGTCCAGCTAACCATGACAACCAATGGTTCCCGCCTGCATATGTTTAAGGAAGTGATCAGGGAAGCCGGGATCCGTTCCATTAATATCAGCCTTGATACCCTGGACCCTGAAAAATTTATTTCCCTCACGAGGCGTGATCATTTCCATACCGTATATGAAAATATACATCATATGATCGATGCAGGCCTGCATGTGAAGGTGAATATGGTGGTTATGAAGGGTATTAACGATTCCGAGATCCTGGATTTTATAACCTGGACAAAAGATATTCCCGTGCATGTAAGGTTCATCGAATTCATGCCGTTCAGCGGAAATCACTGGGCACCCGAAAAAGTGTTTTCATGGAAAGAAATCCTGCATAAGATAGGGACCGGATATTCCTATTCACCCCTGCATGGAGATAAACATGATACTTCAAAGAAATACAGCATACCCGGTCACGCAGGAACCTTTGCAGTTATCAGCACCATGAGCGCCCCCTTTTGTTCCACCTGTAACCGGATGCGGCTGACTGCCGATGGGAAAATGAAGAATTGCCTGTTTTCAAAGGAAGAAACGGATCTTCTTTCGGCTCTGAGAAAGGGTGAAGATCTGCTTCCGCTGATCCATCAGTGCATTGGAATGAAAGCGGAATCGCTCGGCGGGCAATTCGATCATCATTACCGCCGTCTGAATGCAGAAACCATACATAACCGAAGCATGATAACCATAGGCGGATAATGATTAACTTTAATGTATGATAACTTTTCATGAGGCAATATCACTTCTAAAAACAGGGGTTAAAACCTTACCGCCTTCCTCAGTCGCTCTGGATGCAGCCGTTGATTGTATCCTGGCAGAAGATATCTTTTCGGAAAATAATATTCCGGCATTTAACCAGTCTTCCATGGACGGATATGCTTTCCGGTATGCCGATTGGGAGAAAAACCTGAAGCTAAAGATCGATGGCGAAGCCGCCGCAGGAATAGCAGGAGGATTAAAGCTGAATCACGGACAAGCGATACGGATATTTACAGGTGCATCAATTCCGCAGGGTGCAGATACGGTGGTCATGCAGGAGAATTCCCGGGCAGAAAACGGGGAACTGATCATAATGGATAAAAAGCTTGCGGTTGGACATAATGTGAGAATCGCAGGGATGGAGATCAAAGCCGGGGAAAAGGCGCTTGGGAAAAATACCAGGCTGACACCTGCCGCCATCGGCTTCCTGGCAGGCATAGGAGTAAAGGATGTAAAAGTATATTCAAGTCCTGCCGTCAGCCTCATCATTACCGGAAATGAACTTCAGCTTCCCGGCGAAAAACTGCTCCCGGGTCAGGTTTATGAATCCAATTCTTTTTCCTTGAGAGCGGTATTGAAACAATTGGACATTGCAGGCGTGAACTTATACCGGGTAAAGGATGATCCTGAAGAATTGAAAAAAACCTTAAAAAAAGCGATGGAACATAGCGATGTCGTTTTATTTACCGGAGGGGTCAGCGTGGGCGATTATGATTATGTATTACAGACTGTACAATCCTGCGGTATAAAAACTATATTCCATAAGGTAAAGCAAAAGCCCGGGAAACCGCTTTATTTCGGGAAAAATGACAAAACACTTGTATTCGGTCTTCCGGGAAACCCGGCATCGGTATTAACTTCCTTTTACGTATACGTTGCCCCTGCATTGGATATTCTCGCAGGAAAGGAAGAATCCGTAAAAGTTACAAAGGCAGTGCTGGCTTCCGATTACCATAAGAATCCCGAGTTGACTTTTTTCCTGAAAGGCGCCATGGACGGGCAGAATGTGATGCCGATGAATGCACAGGAATCGTTCAGGATGCGGTCGTTTGCTTCCGCTAAGTGCCTTATACAACTGGATGAAGGGCAGGCGGATTTCACAACCGGAAATGTTGTGGAAGTTCATCTTTTACCCGACTGATTACCCGGATCAAGCATTTGGAATAATGAAAGTCAATGTAATTATTTTCGGACCCCTGACAGAGATCACCGGATGCGGAAGTCTTATTGTACCGGATATCCGTGATACTGAAATGCTGGAACAATTCCTGTACGACCGCTACCCGGCTTTCAAGAAATCGAAATATGCCATCGCGGTGGACAAAAACATTGTTCATGAGAAAACAATTCTATCAGATGATTCTACGGTAGCATTGCTGCCGCCTTTTTCAGGAGGATGATACCGGAAACCACAAACATCGATCCGGAAAGATATGGAAGATAAAAAAAAGCCTAAAAATATTTTTATTCAGGGACCTGTCACGCCGCAATTCATTGCCGATAGTATAAGCGCACATTCCGGGAAAACCGGAATAGGGGCACACAGCATTTTCCTGGGACAGGTTCGCGCAGACATGAAAGACGGGAAAAAAGTTTCGCGGATTGATTATACGGCTTATGAAGAAATGGCCCTTGAGAAAATGGGATTGATCCGTGAGGAGATTTTCGGTGAATATCCTCTTACGTGCCTTCATATTTATCACAGTCTTGGCCCGGTGATGGCAGGCGAGATCAGCCTGTTTGTTTTTGCTTCCTCTGAACATCGGGACTTCGCTGTTGAGGCCTGCAAAAAAATTGTAAACAGGATCAAGGCAGAGCTGCCCGTCTGGGGAAAAGAAATTTTTGAGGATGAGACCCATCAATGGAAAGTAAACAACTGATCCATGAGAGATATAACCCATAAAATCCGTACGCTCAGGGTCGCTGTTGCCACAGGATCGGTGAATGTATCAGGCCAGGCAACCATCGATGCAGTGAAAAATAAAAATGTTCCCAAAGGAGATGTCTTTGAATTTTCCCGGGCTGCAGGCCTGCTCGCCATAAAGCATACACCCCAGGCCATTCCTGATTGCCATCCGATCCCCGTGGAATTTGCAGCGATAAAACATGAGATCAATGGTCTTTCCATAAAAGTTACCGTGGAGGTTCATACCATATACCGTACAGGGGTAGAGGTGGAAGCTATGCATGGTGTCGCGATTACCTGTCTTACTATTTATGATATGCTAAAGCCTATCGATAAAGGAATAGAAATAAGTTCCATCAGGCTTCAGGAGAAAAAGGGAGGGAAGTCGGATTTCAAAAACAGGTTTAAATCCGATCTGAAATGTGCAGTGATCGTATGCTCGGATTCCATATCATACGGAACGGGAAGCGACCAATCGGGGAAAAAAATTGAGGAAATTGTAAAGAAACATGGATTGAAAGTTCTCAAAAATGAGATCATTCCGGATGACAGGAAAAGGATCAGCGACATGGCTGATGAACTGAGCCATAATGATTTCAATCTCGTTTTTTTTACAGGAGGCACGGGTTTGTCGCCCAGGGACGTAACCCCGGATGCCCTTGCTCCCCTTATCGAACGGCCCATTCCCGGTATCATGGAAGCAGCCAGGAATTTCGGCCAGGAACGCACGCCGTTTGCCATGTTGTCAAGAGGTGTGGCCGGATTCATTAAGAATACACTGGTGATCACGCTACCCGGATCCTCCAAAGGCGCAGAAGAAACCCTCGACGCAATATTCCCCTATATCCTTCATCTTTTTACCGTGAAAGAAGGAACGAGACATTCATAATTAACCAACGGGCCCGTTTCACATAATGGGTCAGGATTTTATAATAATCTTTTTAGTATAACGTTTTTTATTTAGACTTCACCTTAAAAATTAGCAGCTATGAAAAACTTTTTAATTCTTCTGACCTTTGTCCTTATCAGTACTTTTGTAAAAGGACAGAATAGCAATAATTTTAAAAACTATATAGGCCTGGGAATTAACGGGGCATTTTATGGTTATGGCGATGTTTACCTGCCTTCGACCACATTTGAATATTCACGCACTCTCAGCAATTACCTGGCACTGACTCCAATGATTTCAGAAGCCTATTCCATATCCGACAAACAGGGTTTGTTAAAATATTATTCTTCTTTTACTGCAAGCATTTCTCTGCAATTAACCCCATTTCCCCGTTTTCTGCATCAATTTAAATTCTCTGTCGGCGGTCTGTATCATAAATTTAAAAGCGCATACTATTACATGAATTATTATGATCAGCCTGCAACTTTTTATGGTCCAGGTTCGATGAACAATAATCTTTTGGGACTGATCGGTTCCATGAGATTCGATTTAATCGAAACGCGTAGGATCAAAGGTGGTTTTAGGTTTATTTCACTTACCAGCTATAATGCAGGTCATATCAATTTTGATTCCTGGCAGGCGGGACTTTATGTGGGCCTGAAATTTTAATTCCGGATTTTTCAGGGATTGCCGGGCAGATTATTCCAGGCATTACAATCCTGAATTTGCGACTAAAAATTGCCCATTTAACGGGCGAATGAAAAACAGGCTATAATCAGTGAAATCCGGATTTAATTCCATAGCCAGCGACCGCTGAACACATCGATAAGACTTTTGGTGAATTTATCGTCGACCGGAAAAAGTTAGGCACTTTCAATGTCGCCTTAACAGACATCTTTACCGGATAATGTTACCGGAAAAAAACATGATCCTGCACGGGAATTAACCACATTACATTGCCCGGCAGGTGGCCTGCTGTGCAGTATCAGAGCTTTTTATAACCCAGCCATGTGAATATGATGACTTTTTTAACAGTTTTTTAACCGGTGTGATTTAACATCTTTGGCCTAAACGAGTATATTAGTAGAATCGGGTAAAAGTAAAATGTTAAATCTAGCTTGAAATAACTCATCAATCATGGCTTCATTCAGATTAGTAATTAACGATGTGACCCACAATGTTGACGTGGATCCGCAAACGCCCCTTTTATGGGTGATCCGCGATTTTATAGGGTTAAAAGGTACGAAGTTCGGTTGCGGGATTGCCCAGTGCGGAGCCTGTACTGTCCACCTGGAAGGGAATCCGATCCGTTCCTGTTCCTTTCCGGTGTCTGCAGCCGCTGACAAGAAAATTACCACTATTGAGGGTATTTCCTCTGATAACAGTCATCCTGTTCAGAAAGCCTGGATCGAAATGCAGGTTCCTCAATGCGGATACTGTCATTCTGGCCAGATCATGTCGGCTGTCGCCCTGCTGAAACGGAATCCCAAACCTTCCGATTCGGATATCGATGCTGCCATGCAGGGAAACATCTGCCGTTGCGGTACTTACATCAGGATACGGAAAGCCATACATCGTGCCGCTGAGTTAATGGTCGATATGGGCAGTAATTGATACCGATTATTTAAACCTGAAGAATCATGAAAAAAACAATCAACATAGATCGCAGACGGTTTTTGAAAATCTCCGGAATTTCCGGCGCCGCCCTGGTGCTGGGATTTCCCTCAAGGGCCGTTACTGCTACCTCGAGGGTCATGAACCTGAATGATATGGACGACCCGTTCAACCTGACTCCCTATGTGATCATTGAAAAATCTGGGTCGATCACCATTATGAACCCGCGTCCTGAAATGGGCCAGGGGACCTATCAGTCGGTGCCTTCCCTGATCGCCGAGGAACTGGAAGTTTCCCTCGACCAGGTGATCATTAAGCAGACCGGCGGAGAACCTGAATTCGGACGTCAGGTATCCGGCGGCAGTTCCTCCGTGAGAGGCAGTTATTTTCAGCTACGGAAAGTGGGTGCTTCGGCCAGGGAAATGCTTATTACGGCAGCAAGTAATAAATGGAAGGTTCCTGCCAAAGAATGTTATGCTGAAAATGCCAAAGTATACCATAAGCCATCCGGGAAAAGCTTCGCATACAAGGACCTGGCTGAAGATGCCGCAGCCCTGAAAGTTCCTTCAGATCCCAGGCTGAAGGATCCGAAAAATTTCAGGATCCTGGGAAAATCCGTACAACGGCCTGATATTCCCCTTAAGGTTTCCGGACAAGCTAAATTCGGAATTGATATGGAGGTTCCGGGTATGCTTTACGCCTCTGTTGAAAGGAGCCCTGTAATCGGTAGCAAGGTGGTCAGTTATGACGAAAGCCCTGCCCTGAATGTCCCGGGAGTCATTAAAGTGCTAAAGGTTGAACGCGTGCTGGGAGAAAAACATTATGACGGCGTGGCAGTAGTTGCCAGCAGTTACTGGTCGGCCTACCAGGGAAGGAAAGCTTTGAAAGTAAAATGGGACCACCAGGGGCTCGATAAATTCAATACCTCTGAATATGAGCAGAAACTGCGTGATCTTGGTAAAACTGAAGGTCTTGTAGTTCACGACAGCGGCGATTTTGATAAGGCATATGCCGATGCGCCGGTAAAGCTGGAAGCATTTTACGAAACGCCGGTTGTTTCTCATTCTACCATGGAACCGATGAACTGCCTGGCTCAATGGAATGATAATAATACGGTCGAATTCTGGGTTTCCACCCAGGGACCGACACTTATAAAAAATGATGTTTCGGAAGCCTTCGGGATTCCTAAGGATAATGTGATCGTAAATGTCCAGTTTAACGGAGGAGGATTTGGCCGCAGGCTGAGGGGGGATTTCGCCGTCGAAGCCGCCGCCATATCCAGGGATATCGGCAACAAGCCGGTAAAGGTGATCTGGACCCGTGAAGACGACACCCAGTTGGGACCTTTCCGACCGATGACTTTTTCATCATTGAAGGCCGGCCTGTCATCCAATGGGAAGGCTCTTGCCTTCCAGCATAAGGTAATTTCTCCCTCTATGAGGGCAACTACAAGCAATCATTTTGATTCATCGAAGGTCGATGGGAGCATGGTGGAAGGCATCAGCGACCAGAAATACGAGCTGCCCAATATGAAAAACTATTGGGTATATTCGGAATTGGATATTCCCATGTCTGCCTGGCGTTCCGTGACCAGTTCCACCCTGGCATTTGCCCATGAAAGCTTTATCGATGAAATGGCCGTTAAGGCAGGGATGGATCCTCTCGCCTACAGGCTGAGCCTGCTTACAAAAGAATCCGACACAAAAAAGGTGTTATTGAAACTAAGGGAAGTTTCGGGCTGGGACAAACCCCTGAGCGCAGGAATGGGTAGGGGCATCGCCCAGTATGAATTCTTTGCCGGGTTGTGCGGTCATGTGGTGGAAGTAACCAAGCTCGATAACGGGGGCGTAAAAATAAATAAAGTATATTCGGTAATTGACCTGGGCACGGTTGTCAATCCTGAAAACGTCAGGGCCCAGGTGGAAGGTGCCATCGTCATGGCGCTGGTAGCCGCTATTAAGGACGGCATTACCTTCAGGAACGGGGCTTCCGTGCAAACGAATTTCAATAACAACCGGATGCTCAGGATCAACGAGATGCCCGATGTGGAAGTACACATCCTTGCTGACGGCGGCCCCGTTATCAAGGGAGTCGGTGAACCTGGGATACCTGCTCTTGCTCCGGCCCTGACGAATGCTATCTTTGCAGCCACAGGGGTGCGTATCAGGAAACTGCCTTTTAATTTAAATAAGATTTCCTGAGATACTGACTGAACCGGATTCATTATCTGACGGATTAACCCAACACAATAATCCTTATGACCAGAACTGTCTTTATGATTTCCTTTATTGGCTTGCTGGGATTTCTTAGCATTCAGGCCACTCAGGATGACCTCAGTGACAGCATCCAGCGGGGTGAACAGGTTTACCTTACCAACTGTATGAGCTGTCATATGATGAATGGTATGGGCGTAGCGGGTGTTTATCCGCCTCTGGCCGGTGATTCCATGGTATTAAAAACCGATACACTGGGGATCAGTGTGGTCCTGAATGGACAAAAAGGAGAAGTAACGGTTAACGGACAAAAATATAATACCGATATGCCTTCCCAGAACTATCTTACCGATGAACAGATCGCTGATGTGATGAATTATGTGAGGAATAGCTGGGGCAACAAAGCAGGGATCATTTTGCCGGACCAGGTAAATAAAATGAGAAGCAATTAAAAAATCAGGAGACGGTGATTTTTTCTGGCAGGGGATATAATAAAAAGTAGCTTACTGCCAGATGAAAAATAAATCGAAATGCAGTAGGTCTTCTTCAGAATAAAAGGATTGCACAGGATGAAGGAAATCCGTCGTATCATCGAAGTCTATAATGAGCTGGATTTTTCAAACCGGAAAGCCGCACTTGCAACTGTGGTATCTGTGGAAGGCTCGTCTTACCGTAGGCCTGGCGCCCGTATGCTGATCATGGATGACGGAAGATGGGAGGGATCCATCAGCGGCGGATGCCTTGAAGGTGATGCCCTGACCCGCGCACGTAAGGTGATGTCGGATGATAAGCCGCAGCTTGTTACTTATGATACCATGGATGACGATGCCAACAGCCTCGAGATCGGGTTGGGTTGCAATGGTATCATTGATGTTTTCATTGAACCGATCGATCCGTCCGACTCTTCCAACCCAGTATCTTTTCTTGAGGATTATGTTCATGACCGCGAAATACATACCCTTGCCACAGTCCTGAAATCCGGGAAAAGCAAGGACTTTTTTCCGGGAAGACGATTCATACTCTCGGACAGGGATTCCAATTCAATTCCGGAATGGTTATATGAGGATATGCAGGGTGTTATGACGGACGGTATTCCTGCAATAAAAAAATATAGCCGTCCTGACGGGGAATACGAGATATTCATCGAACGGATAACCCCCGATCTTGACCTGATAATATTCGGGGCGGGATTTGATGTGATTCCCGTAATTCATATGGCGGAAGAGATGGGGTGGAAGGTAACGGTAACCGAAGATTGTGTTGCCCACCTGGCACCAAAACGATTCACCGCGGCCACCTGTATCA
>JBJKSY010000168.1:0-2928 GCA_046703645.1 Cyclobacteriaceae bacterium | reverse complement strand
TGACGATAAATACCTTATTTCCGCCGACTGGGATCATACTGTAAAAGTCTGGGATATTCTTTCCGGAAAAATTGTAAACAACTTCACAACCCACAAGCAAACAGTTAAGTCAGTTGCCTGTGACGCTTCCGGAACGGTATACAGTGCGGGGGCCGGGGATGAAGGTTATGCCTGGGATATTCTGACGGGAAAGGTAAAATACACTTTTACTGTCGACCCGGGCCAGTACGGACCCACTCTTGATACAAGCCCCGACGGAAAACTACTGGCAATCGGAAATGATAACGGGAGGATCATTGTCCTGAAAACTGCAAATAAGGACACAGTTTATAATCTGCGTGAACTCGGATATTCTTCCTGCGGAGGATGCTATACGAAAGTAGCCTTCAGCTCTACCGGAAAATATCTATTGTCTGCGGCCGACCGTGGACCCATGATCCTCTGGAATATGGATAACGGAAGCAAGATCACCACATTCGTTGATAAGCAGGATGAATATTCATCCATAGCTATAAGTCCTGATGAATCATTTGTTGCCTCCTCCGCGGATACCGTTATCACCTTATGGAACCTGAAAAGCGGGAACCAGGAAAGTGTCATCAATGACTTGCACAAACCTGTTAATGATATAGCAATTCCCCCTGATAGTAAATTCATATTATCAGGCGGCAATGATAACCTTGCCACGCTCTGGGATGTCTCATCCCGCAAGAGGGTAAGGGAATTCAAAGGGATCTTTACGAAGCCTGCTGACACGGGCCTGAATCTTGATCCTGATAATTACTGGGATTCCTACCCTTACCAGGTTATCCAGCTCCGTAACCAGTTTGAGATCAGCCCTGACGGAGATTACCTCGTCAAGGGTTACCAGGGTTACAATGCAAGGCTTTGGGCATGGAAAGAAGGAAGGGTAACAAAGGAACTCAAAGGCCATAAAAAGGCCGTGATCTGTTTTGATTACAGTCCTGACGGGAAATACCTGGTGACCGGAGGTGGCGACAGGAATGCCATTCTGTGGGACGCAGTAACAGGGGATTCTATCCGCGCTTTTACCGGTCATACCTATGTGATACTCGACGTGAAGTTCAGCCATGACGGCAAGCTGCTTGCGACCGGAGGTTATGATGGCACAGCCAGGATCTGGGAGGTTGCCACCGGCAAGGAATTGAAAACCATTTACCTTTCCCCTGACAGGAATGAAATCGACTATGCCTTTTCAGTTGCTTTTACACCCAATGATCTCTACCTGGTTACCGGATCCCTGGGCAAAAAATTCACTATGTGGGAAATTGACTCCGGTGAACCCTATAGGACCTTTACCGGGCATACCGATGTGGTTTCCTGCATAGGTTTCCTTCCCGACGGCTCATCCATGATCTCTTCAAGCTGGGATCATAGTCTGAAACAATGGGACTACCGTACAGGATTCATCGAGAAAAAATTCTCCGGTCACACCGGACCTGTCAATGATTTTGATATTTCATCAGACGGCAAATGGATGATTTCATGCGGAACCGACAGGAATGTGATCCTCTGGGATCTTAATAAGGCTGTCATGGTTAAAAAATTCAAGGGCCACACTTCCCCGGTGACGGCGGTGCGATTCAGCAAGGATGGAAAACAGATCATTTCCCAGGATATAAACGGGGTGATCAAAATTTGGGATGCGGATGCGGGTGATGAACTGGCAACTCAGTTCGTGATCAGTTCTTCGGACTGGCTTATTACCAATCCGGCCGGGTATTTTTATTCTCAGGCCGATGTGAAAGGTTATGTTCATTTCGTTAAAGGACTTGAAACGTATGAGACAGGTCAGTTCTTCGAACAGTTTTACCGGCCCGACCTGATGCAGGGTATCTTCAGCAGGGAAAGATCGCTGTTACAGGGTCAGAATATTGATAATAAGCTCCTGCAATCTCCGCCTCCGACGGTTGAGATCACGTCCCCCGCTAATGGCACTCATTGGAAGAATGCGGGCATGGAAGTTCTGGTTAAAATCACAAACAACGGCGGGGGCATCGATGAGGTGAAGCTCCTTCAAAACGGGAAAAGACTTCCGGATAACCGGGAGAATTTCGATAAGGTTCAGTCAAAAGGGAAATCACTCTTTCAAACCTATAAGGTTACCCTTGTACCCGGATTCAATACTTTCCAGGCCTCCGCTTTCAGCAAGGGCAGGGTGGAATCGAGGGCCTCGGAACAAACGGTTTATTATGACGCCCCTGAAATTCCTTCTGCCTGTTACGCCGTGATCGTGGGGATCAATAAGTATGAAAATCCTTCCTTGAGCCTGAATTATGCCCGCGCCGATGCCGAGGATTTTGCCAAAGAGCTGAAAAACAATGAAGGAAAACTATTCAGTAAAGTGAACCTTTATGCACTTTACGATGCCGATGCAACCAGGTCAAACATCCTCGGCACTTTGAACAAGGTATCAACTCTCACCCACCCTGGTGATGTTTTCTTTTTTTACTATGCCGGTCACGGGAGCATGGTAGGCCAGGATTTTTATTTTATCCCTGTGGAATGTACCCGACTTTATGAAGAATCGACCCTGAAAAATGTAGCCATCGAAGACGCGGTTATGCAGGAAGAATTCAAAAAAATAAATGCTCTCAAGCAGGTGGTCATCATGGATGCCTGCCAGTCGGGAGGGTCAGTGGAATTGCTTGCCCAACGTGGCGGAGGAAACGAGAAAGCCATAGCCCAGCTATCCAGAAGCGCCGGCGTGCATATCATGGCAAGCGCCGGCAGCGAGCAGTTCGCCTCCGAATACAAGGAACTGAAGCATGGCATTTTTACTTACGTGCTGTTACAGGCCATGGCTGGAAAAGCGGACGGTTCACCTGCGGATGGAAAGGTAACCGTATACGAATTGAAATCCTACCTTGACGCTATGGTCCCGGAACTTTCAGAAAAATATAAAGG
>JBJKSY010000167.1:0-2819 GCA_046703645.1 Cyclobacteriaceae bacterium | reverse complement strand
CTACCTTGCTGGGCGGCTTTGCGGAATCGGCGGAATGGATCCGGATTGCGGAGCAAAAGCAGATCGGATGGTGGGTGACCTCGGCACTGGAAAGTAATATCGGGTTGAATGCCGTCAGCCAGTTTGCGGCCGAGTATGAACCTGTTCTCACCCAGGGGCTCGGGACAGGGACCCTGTATCATAATAATATTCCTTCGCCCTTAACGGTTGAAAGAGGAAATATTTTTTATTCTGAAAGAAATCCATGGGGAATGTCGGCTGTCAGAGAGCTTTTTGATTGAGAACGATAAAATAGATCAGGCCGGCCAGGGCAGCAGTTTCGGTTCGAAGCCTGAAATTTCCCAGCGATACGGGAAGGCAACCGTAATCGGCTGCCAATTTGATTTCATTTTCCCGGAAGTCTCCTTCAGGACCTATGAGGAGCAGATAATTTCCGCCGGGATGTACCATGGCGGAAAGCCCGGCAGGTGCCGGCTCCGTTACTTGACCGATGAACCGTTGTTCTTCCTGGCTGAGGGTCATAAGAAAAGATTCAAAGTCCCGCATGGGATTTATGACAGGAAGGTACCTGTTGCGGGATTGTTTCAGGGCGCTTATGGCCTTTTTATATAAACGATCGATATTCACATTCGATCTTTCGGAATGTGCACACCTGAGGAAAGATATTTCATGAATACTAAGTTCGGTGGCCTTTTCAACGAACCATTCGATCCGGTCCATATTTTTAGGAGGGGCCAGTGCAATATGAACATGGTAGGAGGCAGGTTCGGAAAAAAGGATTTTGAGAATCGACAGCCGGTTGTTTTTCCTTGTTATTTCTTCGATCTTGCATTCATAAAGGTTGCCTTTCCCGTCAAGAACCCCGACTTCATCACCTTTGCCAAGCCGCAGTACATGATTACAATGATGCGTTTCCTCTTCATCCAGAAGGATATTGCTGCTGTTGATGTTCCTGCTGAAAAATAGGTGCATAACGTAAAGATACTTTTCCCTGATGAATCATTGCATTGACCGGAGATATTCTATGGTTGATAACACGAATTGAGGACAGTAACCTGAGATATGAACCTTAATTACCGGGCTACCTATTAATACAGGCTGATAAAAAAAACAGGTGAGGTAATCAACTTCACCCGTTCATTTCCTATTTATAATTCCCGGAAACCCGGTATCTTTCTATACTCTGTCAATTTTCACGCCGAAATCTAATCCGATATGACCGGCCGGTGAATATCACCTGCTAGTCATGGGAACATAATCCCGCTTATTTTCGCCGGTATAGATCTGTCTCGGCCTGCCGATCGGTTCCTCATGATCGCGCATTTCCTTCCACTGGGCGATCCAGCCCGGAAGTCTTCCAATGGCGAACATAACTGGAAACATTTGAATCGGAATTCCAATGGACTTCATGATAATTCCGGAGTAGAAATCAACATTCGGATAAAGTTTCTTCTTGATAAAATATTCATCCTTGAGCGCCACATCTTCGAGCTTTTTGGCAATATCAAGAAGCGGATCATCTACACCCAGTTTGCTGAGTATCTTATCGGCGGATTTTTTAAGGATCTGGGCACGGGGATCGAAATTTTTATATACACGGTGACCGAAACCCATCAGCCTGAAGTTATCATTGGGGTCTTTGGCCCGGTTGATGAATTTCTCGACGTTTCCGCCGTCATTGTGAATGGAATTCAGCATTTCGATTACCTTCTGGTTGGCACCTCCATGCAGGGGGCCCCAGAGAGCGTTTACCCCGGCGGCTATCGAAGCATACAAGCTGGCCTGTGATGATCCCACAATCCTGACAGTAGAGGTGGAACAGTTCTGTTCGTGGTCGGCATGAAGGATAAAAATCTTATCCATTGCCTCAACGACTACAGGATCCGGCTCATAATCTTCGGCACGTGTTGAAAACATCATCTGCAGGAAGTTCTCAACATAATCAAACTTGTTCTGGGGGTAATTATGAATTCTTCCTATGCTTCTTGTATAAGCCCAGGCTACCATTGTAGGCATTTTTGCCAGCAGCCTTACGATGGTCCTGCTAACCTTTTCTACAGAACGATGGGGTTCCAGCGATTCGGGAAAAAATGCCGTCAGAGAAGTGACCAATGACGACAGGACTCCCATGGGATGACCATCTGAAGGAAAACCCGTCATAATGGTTTTTATATCTTCATGAGGCAGCCATTCGGCCTTGATGTCCTTCTTGAATTTTTCAAATTCTGCCTTGCCGGGCAAATTTCCGTAGATCAGCAAATAGGCGACTTCCAGGAAAGTCGATTTTTCGGCAAGCTGTTCTATAGGATAACCCCTGTAACGAAGAATTCCGTTTTCTCCGTCAAGAAAGGTAATGGAACTCCTGGTGGATCCGGTATTTTTGAAGCCGATATCCACCGTGATATAACCGCTTTCAGCCCTGAGATTGCTGATATCCAGGCCTTTCTCATTTTCCGTTCCTGTGATTATAGGAAGCTTATATGTTTTGCCGTCGATGATTAAATCTGCAAATTCTGACATATTCTTAAAATTATTGAGTTATAAAAAAATCATTTTCAATTCACCTGTTTTCCTTCGAATAAAAGTATTCCGAACTACCGGAAGGAGTTTTCCAATTTATTCCCGCTGAATGTAACAATGACCTGCTGCCTTCAGCCGCGAATAGATTTTTCTCTCTCCTTTTCACGGCAACTGCCTGATTTTTAGTCATTTTTCTTATTTCTTCCCGCAGGATTAATTCCCTCTATATTTCAGAAATAATTAAGCTCAAAAACGTAAAAATCGGAGCGTTAAATTACATAATAATTTTTTAATCACCT
>JBJKSY010000166.1:0-8697 GCA_046703645.1 Cyclobacteriaceae bacterium | reverse complement strand
CTTTAATTAATTCAATAATTAAACTGTTAATAAATACAAAAACACTGTTGATGGAATTTGTTTTTATCAATCGATCTTTTAATTGCTTGATTGACAAATATTTTAATTCTCCCTTTTCCTCGAGTTTTGTTATTAGATCGGTATATTGGGCTTTGCGTTTTATCAAATAATTATTAAATCTTTTGGGATATTCGGTCCCGGTAAAATTGCTTCTTAAACACCTGTTTTTTTCATCCCAGTATTTTATATGTGTTGAATAACCGGTTGAAATACTTGTGGTTTTTGTATTATGGGTTAATCTGAATATAATCGGATAAGTTCCGTCCTTTTTTGACCTCCTAGAATCAAGTGATAATATTAAATTTGTTGCCATGATATTTTGAATTTGCACGTAATTTGCACGTAAACATTGTATTATTATGAACTTGTATGGTTCGATATATTTTTTAAGTTATTGATTATTAATTAAATATAAAAATAATAATACATAAAAATTCATAAATTATCTGCCTGTCACGCAGGAGGTCGCGGGTTCGAGCCCCGTCCAGACCGCTTGATTATCAAGCACTTACGGATACAGGATGTCGTAAGTGCTTTTTATTTTTTATAAACATTTTCTGGAAATCAAATATCTAAATTATCTCTTCTCTAGCGTAGATAAGGAAATCTAACATATATTACCATTTAGGTTCATCCTACCTTGAATACAATAAGATTGAAATAATATGTTTATATTATTGTTGCAAATTTAGCCTACTGTATATAACTGATTTACAAATCCTGAAAATGAAAAAGTATTGTACTCTCCGCTTTGGTATCATTTGCGTATTTGCAATGGTTTGTATTCCGTCTGTTTACGCTCAAAAAGTGAAAGGTTCTTCGGGATCAAAGCCGGAAGTAACCAATAAAGAAGAACGACCTGTTTATTTGGATTCTTCTTATTCTTTTCGTGAGCGTGCAGCAGACCTTGTTTCACGTATGACTTTGGAAGAAGAAGTGCTGCAACTTCATACTAATTATGCCCCAGCCATTCCGAGGTTAGGTGTGGGTCAATATTATTATTGGAGTGAAGGACAACATGGGGTCAATGCCATGTTCGGGAATATTCACAATGGAAACCTTAAAAAGGAAGAAGCTTACGGAAGCCCGCATGCGACCAGTTTCCCGGTTAATTTTGCAACCGCAATGAGTTGGGATCCCGATCTTATTTATCGTGAAACGGAAGCTATTTCGGACGAGGCACGTGGGTTTGTCGATAAATCATTATTCAACACAGGACAGAATAACCTGGGCGATTCGAAAGATAATTACGGGGATTTAGTATACTGGGCACCCACCGTAAATATAGATCGTGATCCACGATGGGGCCGCACAGATGAAGCATTTGGAGAAGATCCTTATCTTGCCTCGCACATGGCTTCGGCATTTGTCGATGGTTTTCAGGGGCAAACAATAAATGGCCAATCAAAAACAGGATATTTGAAAGCTGCAGCTACTGCCAAACACTTCGCGTTAAATAATATCGAGAACAATCGCACCGGTCTTTCATCCGATGTGGATGATGAAACACTGAGAGATTATTACCTCGCTACCTTTCAATATCTTATTGAAAAAGCACATGTGGCAGGTTTAATGACTGCCTATAATGCGATCAACGGAACTCCGTGCGTAGCGAATACCTATACAGTTAATGAACTGGCAAAACGAACTTTTGGATTTGACGGATATATTACCTCGGATTGCGGAGCAGTAGGCACCACCTATAAAACTTTCCCCGAAGGGCATGATTGGGCTGCCCCGGGATGGGAGACCAATCATCTGGGAGATATAGCGGAATGGACCAATAATCAAAGTCATGTTATTGTTTCAGGTGTAGCAGCCGGGTTAGCGTATGCCCTCAGAACAGGAACTGATCTTAACTGTACAGGGTATGAAAATACACTTCCAAATATTGAAGAGGCTTTAAAAGCGGGTGTATTAAGTAAAGGAGTAATCGATCTTGCACTTACTCATGTTTTTACCATTCGCATGAAAACCGGAGAATTCGATCCTCCCGAAAAAGTTTCTTATACTAAAATCACCAGGAACATGATTCAGAGTCCTGCCCATCAGAAACTGGCAGAAGATGTAGCGGAAAATACATTGGTTCTACTGAAGAACGATACTGTTCCAGACCTTAAAAGAACGTTATTGCCTCTGGATGCCTCAAAATTAAAAAAGGTTGTTATTGTCGGGAACCTTGCGAATGAGGTAACATTGGGAGGCTATTCTGGTGACCCGGATCTTAAAGTAAGTGCCGTGGAAGGCATCACGTCTGCTATAAAAGCAATTCATCCGGATTGTGATGTAATTTTTGATAATACTTTTACCTCGACCACTTCGTTTAAGCCTGCATTATTAAGTGAAAAAACGAAAACAGACATTCAAAATGCCGACCTGGTGATTGTATTCACAGGGACAAATGAAGCGGTCAGCAGCGAGGGACATGACCGTATAAATTTAGACATGCCTGGTAATTATAATTCAATGATTTACCAGGTCGCTGCCCTAGGTAATCCGAACATGATTATGGTTATTCAATCGGTTGGGCCCGTAAATATAAATTATACCCAACATTGGTTTCCTGCTATTGTGTTCAGTAGCTATAATGGAGAGAGCCAGGGTACAGCGCTGGCCAATGTTTTATTAGGCAAAAAAATTCCAAGTGGCCATCTTGATTTTACCTGGTACAAGGATGATTCTCAGCTTCCAGATAAATCAGATTATTATCTTACACCGAAGAAAACAAATAACCTGGGTCGTACCTATATGTATTTTACAAAAGAGCCTGCCTACCCGTTTGGTTATGGATTGAGTTATACAAGGTTCAGATTTTCAAATATAAATATATCTAAGACCGATTTAACTCCTGATGACAGCGTTTTGATAAGCTTTGAAATTACCAACATTGGCCATACATCCGGAGAAGATGTTGCACAACTCTACGTCGCGTTTCCCCGGATCCAGGGAATGGAAATGCCAATAAAAAAACTGGAAGGTTTCTCAAAGACCCAAAATCTTCAGCCGGGACAAACCCAGCACATCACCCTAATGGTTAATGCGGGGGTTTTAGCCATTTGGAACGAGAAAAACCTGAGGAGTGTTGTTTATAACGGCATATATAATTTCCAGATTGGATATAATTCCCGTGATATAGCTGACTCTGTTGAGGTGAATATTCACGGGAAACTTACTCCCAAAATTGTACATGTCACCTTACAACCGGAGAAACTCGTGTATCCCATTGGAGAAATCATTGATTTAAAGGGTAAAAACAAATGGATTAAAAGTGATATAAACACAGCACGTGAAGACCTGCACACCTCTGCTGATAACATAATTGAGGCCGTTAATAATGATGGCTCATTTGTTAACCTGGCCAATACATCTATACATTATCAATCAAGCAATTCATCAGTTGCTGAGGTTAATGATGCAGGTATAGTAAAAACAATCGGAGAAGGAGTCACTACAATTACCGCAACGATCGATGGAATTGCCGGATCAATGGTAATGGTAGTAAAAAATAATAATGATCAGTAGTTTCAATCAGTAAGATACTAAAACTATTTAATAGTATTTAATCCCGTTACGATCCAAGATTACCAGTGAAATCGGTGGGATCGCCTGCTTACAACCATTAAGCTTGTGTAATTAAGGCAGGTTTTAAAGCAGCGACAATTATTTTTTTATGGTCAGAATCTCTTATTCTTCTCAAAAAAGATATCTAATGCCCGGGCTTGACCCGGGGTCTCCCGTTATTTCGTAAGATCTTGCCGGGACCTTCACTACATACTGACTTCTCTCTATAATTATCTACAGGATCACCTATTAATGATCGACTTCTATACACAAAAATAATATTCTGTTTTATTTATTAACAATAATATACACGGGACCAGAGATTTCCCTCCGATAGCCGAATGATTCAGAATGTAGAATAAGCGTTTTTAAGCACGCTTTTATGGAAGCTCCCTGACCCAGATGTTACGAAAACTTAAAGGCTTGCTGGGATCACCGTGTGCCTGCAACTTAATAGCTGCCGGTCCGGACGGAGCCCCATTATAACTTGGCTTACCGATATAAAGCGTTGGCCCTTTCAGTTCAAAGTGGTTCTCGACAAGTACACCATTAAAAAATACCGTAGCATAAGCGGGTGATTTCAATGAGCCATCGGCATTGAATACAGGTGCGGTCCAGATCACGTCATAAACTTGCCATTCATTGTCTTTGCGGCCAGGGTTAACCAATGGAATAGCTTGTTTGTACAAGCTGCCTGCCATACCGTTCACATAGGTTTTATTGTTGTACGGATCTAGTACCTGTAATTCATATCCGGCATCGCCTTTTCCGGTCGAGGCCAGGAAAATACCGCTGTTTCCCCTTGCTTGTCCGGTGCCTTCCAATCCTTCCGGTTCCTTCCATTCGATATGCAGTTGGTAGTTTGTAAATTTACGTTTGGTCTCAATACTTCCCGTAGATTTGTTTACCGTCATTACACCGTTAGCAACGACCCATTTGGCCGGCGAACCATCACTGACGTTCACCCATTCGTCAAGGTTTTTGCCATTGAATAAGACGATCGCGTCCGAAGGCGCGTCACCTAAATGTTCGCCCGGGGTAACTACTTTGGGTACAGGTTCCCATATTTCGGTATCTTCCGGTTTTGCTTTTTCCTGTGCATTGGCCGCCAAATAACTTAGGGCCATTACTGTTGTTAACATCATCAAGTATTTCATCTCTAATAGTTTAATCGATTATTAATAGTTCAACTAGTTTTTAATTTTTTATAAATATAAAAATATCAATTATCCTTAGATAAAAAGAGAAATTCATTAAATTTTGCCAATCTTAAGGTAAGTTGAAGCATATTCAGGTGGAATTAAAGACTAGCTTTAAATATTATATCTATCGGAATATTATCTCCTGCCGGAACCGGTATATCGTTTAGAATGACATCGTAGGCTCCCCTGGAATTATTTTGCACATTTTTCCAATTAAATAACTTAAGCTCTTGATTACCTATAAACTGATATCTGTATGGAAGATGTGTAATTGAATCAATGCTGACGATGTTATAGAAAGCCAAATATATATAACCAGAGTCTATGGCATAGGTATCCTGGTAATCAAAACTTTGTTCATTCAAAAGAATATAACCGGGACAACTATCACATCTATAATATGTGGAATAATTCTGGATTTCCCGCATAATATTTCCATCGGTAAATAATAACTGGTATGAAATCAGTTTTTTTAGAGTATCTCCTGAATGGACCGTTAAATCAGGAGTTGTATAAGTTTGATGAAATCCCAGGTCCTGCACAAGAGAATCATAAGATTTCCCATTAATAATAAAACCGGATGATTCCCAAACATGACTCGTAATTATGCTTTGGGGATCAATCCGTACGGGTTTATCACTTACACAATCGGTTAAAAATAATATGAGAATAAAAATTGTCTTTCTCATAATGATCAAGGGTCTGACCGCATCAATATATCCAGATAATAGTCCTGGTTGTTCAATAAAGGAATGGAATTAAAAGTTCTGTTCCTTGTTAAGTTCGAACCTGACATTTTAACACATTTATTAAATCGAACCGTATGATCATTTATATAATCAGTTTCATAATATACAGGATTCCACCCGGTTGAATCTGCCAGAACGACAAATGTGTTTTTTGCGAAGTAATATTTCGCGGTATTACTGACAATGCTGTCATAGGGAACAAAATCATTGCATGTAGAACATCTGATATACCTGTTTCTCTTGATCACAAAATTCATTTTATTATTATCATGAAATGTTAATATATAAACCAGGTACGTATACATACTATCGCCTTCTTTTATTATAGAATTAGGCACCGTATCAAGATACCTATCCTTAAGGATAAACTGGTTGAATTCCTGACCGTTCAAAATAAATCCGAAAGAAGTCCAGGTTTTTGATTGTAATATAGCTGTCGGATTCGGGGGTTGTTCTGGCGATGAACAACAAGTTAGTAAAAATATTGACAGAATTAATAAATGCTGTTTCAATGAATTCAATCTCAAATTCATCCATTAAACCAATATTAGTATCCTGACCATTGATTTTAAGGCCATTCCTATCAAATAAAAGGCAGATATTATGGTGAATTTAGGGATATTGTTTTTTATAATACCTTTCTGGTGTGGTTATTATTTTAATTCCACGGGAATAAAAACAGGCATTATATCAAAGAACCCATTAAATTAAAAGAAAATCACAAATAACAAGCTGGTTTACAATCAGATAACAATTAAACCAGATAGTGTTACGAAAGTAAAATACGTATCTCAACCTTTTTATATCCCTCTTCTTACTGGAAATTCCGAATTATTCATAAAGAGGATAATGCTTTTATGTCATTATTCCAATATGATGCATTGAAAAAACATTTAGAAACATCCAACTTAAAATGGAATGAATACAAGAATAAATAAAATTTACCTGTAAGCTATCAATGATTTATACATAATAAATTGAATTCCGATCTATCGTTCATTCAAATATCAATCGAATACGGGATGTACCGATCACAATACCAGGTGACCAAATTGATGAAAGTCGGATCTTTCTTTATCAGGGTCTTTGTTCAGTAACAATATCGTTTCTTACTGTTAATTCGGTATTAGCTTGTTTTTTCATTGTAGTATTTGGATGATTTTTAGAAATCATAGATATGGTAACTACGAGAAAAACCAGGGTCAGAATTGCATAAAATAGCTTTTTCATATCAGTTATATTTTAGTTGAATTTATTGGTGATCAATTGATTATGGACGTTGTTCGGTCGCTCCGTTTTTTACCGGATCCGAAGGATTTATGGTGTCGCTGGAACATGCGTTTACGATCATCGCAAAAAGGATTACCGTCAGGAGTACAAGGATCTTTTTCATAGGTCTTTAAGATTTAAACAGTTATTAATTAGACAGTTACATATAATTACAATTAGATTAATTCATTTAAGTATCCGGTTCTTGTTCTATCGAATTATTATTTTTTACATAATTCATTTTTAAAGTCATCTTTCGAATGAATTTCATTTAGTCATATATGAATTCAGCAAATAGCCAAATAGTCCGAATCGAAAAAATACAATTTCCATTGAAATCTTACATGTGTAAGAAAAACCGCGAAATTAAGTAATAATATAACTTTTTAAATATAAACATCACTTTTTGGCCTTATAACAAATATTTAATTGAACTATTTTAATATGCCTGTAATTATAGTAAATTATTTTTGAATAAAAAAAATACAATTGAGTATTTTTTTATATTGCTAAAAAATTATCATTTAAATTTGTATTGACCCTGATTTTTGAAGATGAAGTCTTGTTGGTTATTTTTTATCTTATCATATTTTAGTGTTTATGCACTACCTCAGATCGGATATGCTATCTCACCAGAAGATAGTATTCTACTAATAATTAATAATTCAAATAATGAAATTGAAAAAGATAGCCTATATTATGAGCTGTATGTCAAGTTTAGGGACTCTGATATAAGCAAAGCAAAAGATTATGCTGAGAAGATAAAAAAACTCGCAATTGAACAGGGAAATGATATTTTTTATATAAAAAGCTTACATGCTTTAGGTTACATAGCTAGAAAAGAAAATGATTATAAAAGTGCCTTAGATTACTATAATGAGGGCTTAAATCGTTCAATTCGGGCTAAATATAAAGTAGGCATATTAATGCTATATCAGGATATAGGCTTGGTCTATTTAGAAACACAACAATATGCTAAAGCTATTGACTATTTTTTAAAAGTTATTGAAAATGCAAAAAAATTCAACCAAGCATATGATCAAGCTATTGCTTATAATAATATTGCTAATATCTATATTGACTTAAGTAATTATAATGAGGCCTTATCTTATTTTTTAGATTGTATAAAATTAAAGGAGGATAATAACATTACGGATGGTTTAGAAATTAATTATTATAACACAGGATTATGTTATATTGAATTACAAGATTATCAAAAAGCTCTTTCATATTTTAACTTCGTAAAAAGACAATGTCAAAATTGTTCCAATTATATGCAATCGTTATATAATTATGGAATGGGCCGTACTTACTTTTTTATGAAAGATTATGATAATGCTTTAAAATATCTCAATCTTTCCTTAAAATATTCCAAACTTATAAACGATCAAATTAAAACAATTAATAATTATGATTTAATTGGGCAAATATATATTGATAGAAATAATCTTGAATTATCGAAAAAATATTTAGATAGTGGTCGAATATTATCAATATCTGCAAAAGATAAACTCAATTTAATGACAATTTATAATCATTATTCTCAGATTTATCAAAAACAAGATGATTATAAAACTGCATTATTATATAAAGAGAAATATGTTAATTTAAGAGATAGTCTATTTACAAATGATTTGCTAAATAATATAAATAATAGTTTCAGAGATTATCAGAAGTCAGAAAGTGACAGGGTCATTAAAGGAAAAGAATCGCAATTACTGCATAACCGCCAATTTGCTTATATTATTTCACTGGTGTCCCTCCTTTTATTGATCGTCCTGGCATTTTCATACCGAACAATAACCTATCGCCGGCAGGTATCCGAACAACTCAATAGACTAGTTGCCATTAAAACC
>JBJKSY010000165.1:0-5349 GCA_046703645.1 Cyclobacteriaceae bacterium | reverse complement strand
AAATAATTTAAAAAAATTATTAAAGAATCGCTCAGACGGGTCAATTGAATATAAACATGAAAATATAAGTGCAGTTCTTATTAGATTCAATTTACCTTTTATTAAAGGCTACAAGCCTGCGTGGAATTATCAATCGTCATTGGAGCAGGTTGTTCTGGACTATTTAAATATTGACAAAAAAACTGTTGAAATTTTTGAATCCTTTACTATGGAAAAAATTGATTCATCTACTCTCAATAAAATCAATTATAATTCTTTTGAAGTTATCCCACCTTCAGAAATCAGTTCTAAACATTCAACACCAAAAGGAACAAAATATTTTAAAACAAATTATCTTCAAAAAGAACAGTCGAATCATGACTTGGGAATTGTTGGTGAAAAAATGGCGATTAATTACGAGAAATGGCGATTAATTTTATATGGTAAGGAAAATTTAGCCGATAAAATAGAATGGATCTCCAATGAATACGGTGATGGTGCCGGATTTGATATATTATCCTTTAATCTTAATGGTTCAGATAGATACATTGAAGTTAAATCGACAAAACTGTCAGCCCAAGCTCCTGTATTCATTACTAAAAATGAGTTGGAATGTTCTATTAAAAATGAAACAAACTATTTTCTGTACCGTGTTTTCAATATTAAGGAAGACCCAAAAATGTTTCAAAAATCAGGTCGCTTGGACAAGAATTTTAAACTTGATTCTATTCTATTTAAAGGTAATTTATAATCAACCCCATTTCTTACTGAAGGATCAATCTTATAGAACCAAATATTATCTCTGTAAAATGTAATAGATTCACTTTAACCCTTATTAAGGCAAATCATAAAGCGATAATCTTTAATTTAAATCAATCTGCTTCCAAACTTTTATAACATCCCTTATTTTTAGCGGTTGATCATTATCTATCACTCACAATAACCTGGATTTGTTATGCAAAATAAATTAAACGTTTCCCTGCGTTCCCAGTTTATCGCTTCTATCACCATGCTGGAAAACGCCATTGACACCTGTCCCGAACCGGTCTGGAACCTGAGTAAGGGCCTTTCGGATTTCTGGTATCTGGTTTATCATACGCTTTTCTGGCTCGATTTTTACATGACCCCGGAACCGGGAGATTTTATCCCGCCTGAAAATATAGGGCTGACGGAATTCGATCCTGAAGGGATACTGCCTCCAAGGATTCTTTCAAAGGAAGAACTGAAAACCTACCTGGAGCATTGCATGAACAAATGCAGGGAGATTATTGAAAACCTAACGGAAGAGTCTGCCGGGAAAAATTATAAATTCAAATCTATCGATATGCCTTTTTTCGAGCTGCTGCTTTATAACATGCGCCATGTTCAGCATCATACCGCTCAGTTGAATTTCATCCTCCGCCAGGAGATCAATTCTGCACCCCGGTGGGTCAAAAGAGGGCGAGCCGAACGTTAAAAAGTGATCCTGTGGATCACTTTAGTGAGGAGCCCGCTTGCAGGGGAGCATAACGTTAAGAAGTGATCCTCCGTATCACTTTAGTGAGGCCAGTCTGCAGCAGGGGCGTTCTTTAAATCCGAATTATCTTCGGAAATTTAGAAATATCCTATGTAGGCTATTTATGAATTATTAAAAAAGCCATTGAATGTCTACTCTACTATTTACTCCCGGATAACCTTTTTCACTATCACTTTATTCCCGTTGACAATCCGGAGAATATTTACTCCAGGCGTGGTTATTGGAATTTCAATGCTTTGGTTACTGATGATAGTCTTTTTAAGGTATTCTTTATAAGTTACATTCCCGGATCCGTTTACGACCTCAATGACCGCATCATAATCACCCGGCTTCAACTTAATGTAAATCCTGTTCCGTGCCGGGTTAGGAAATACTGCAACCTGTGACTCGCTGTTTTCTTTCAACGCTGCCACACCCTCTAACCTGATATTGAAGGAAAGATCGCATGTCAATCCCCCTGAATTGACTTCCATGGTAATTTGTGATTCACCTGTCACATTATTTATAAAAGACAGAATAAGCTCGCTGCCATTGATTGCCGTATTCACAAGGTCAGGATTGCTATTGCCTTTCACGCTGAATACGAACAGGGAGGAATCGGAATCCACATCACCAAAAACACCCTGTAAATTTATCTGTACAGGCCCGGAATTGACCTGGATGACCTGGTCGGGTATGGAATCGAGGACATAGGGAGGATCGTCCACAGGTAAGATATCGACATTCACCGTTTGTTCTATGGACAGCCCGTTGGAGAGGCATGAAAGACTGATTGTAAAATTGCCATTCACGTTTTCAGCGCCATTAACGGAAAGCATGGAACCCAGTAGTTGCAGATCAAGAAGGGATGTATCCGGAACAGCAGAAAATGTCATCTGGGTCGGTTCATTATCGACATCTCCGAAAATGCTGAGGAGGTGGAGGTCCAGTGTATTATCTTCATTTATTGTGTAATTCAGGATTGTGTCCTTCACATAGGGAGGGTCATCCACATTATTTATAGTAAGTTTGAATTTATCGTCTTCAGACTGGTCATCTGAAGTGGCGGTCAGGGTTATAGAGCATTCTCCGTATCTGTCCTTCTTACCGGAAATGGAAAGTGTATCATGCCGGATGGAAATAAATGCCATGGAGGAATCATCAGAAACTGCGTTATAGGAATATTGACCGTCAAAATTATCAGCGGCGGCAAAGACTGTGTCCAGAATAATATCTAATGAAGATTCCTCGTCCATTTTCTGGTCGGGGATCTTATTTAAGAGCTGAGTTGGCCAATTCTCAGGGTGATATTTAAACAATGCCTGGCCTACTACCGGGTCCATGGCACTGAAATAAAGGTCCCCGTTAAATTCTGTTAGCAAATTTGCGCTGTATACCGGGCGTGAATCGAACATGTATGCTTTTACGAGATGACCGGTTGTTCCGTCAGTTTTCCATAATGTACTAAGTTCACTGTTATCTTTAGTCAGGAAATACAATGTACTATCGATGACAATAAAATTGGAAGGATAGCTGCTTTCAGTCCCGGAAAGGATATCGCTGAAAAGTCGGGTCCCATCAGGTGTACCGTCGCTGACATACAGCTCATAACCTGTACTATCCGCCTTGCCTGAAAAGAAATATTTGCCTTTATAAATTATTCCCGCATAAAAGCCCCGGGAGAATTTTTTCAATTCAATTGTTCCGGTTTCTGTTCCGTCGGAAACCCACAATTGGTATCCATCCGTGTCGTCATTGGCAAAAAAGAAGATTTTATCTCCTGAAACCTGAAAACATTCCGGATCTGAACCTGCAGTACCGGGATTGATATCTTTGATCATATAGGTACCCGCTTCCGTACCGTCACTGATCCACAGCTCTTTTCCATAATTACTGGTGTAAGGTGTAAACAGAGCCTGGTTTCCATAGGCAGTTATATTTGTCGGCGACATACCCGGTATCCCAGCCCGCCCCATTGATCCCAAGGTACCCGGTTCAATGTCTTTAACCATAACTGTTCCATTGAAAGTTCCGTCCGAATGCCACAATTCCCATCCAGTATCCTGTGTAAAGGCAGTAAAGAAAAACTGCGAACCTGCCACTACAAATTCATCCGGATATGAAGAATTATTATAACCTGATACGCCTCCGTTATATAAGTCCTTGAACAATCTTGTATTACCGGAAGTACCGTCGGAAATCCATAATTCAAATCCGGACGTATCCCCTGCAGCACCGAAATAGGCATTACCATTAAAGTTTATTTTATTGTTGATGAAATAGTTATATCCATTAAGACTGAATGTCATTGCAATATCATTTATCTTTTCGGTGGTTGCCTTTGTTCCCATGGTACTCCATAAGTTCCGGGCATAATTGATGCCGTAACTTGAAGGATTACGTGCATCCGCTGCCGTAAACAGCATCCGATTATTTAAAACAAGATAATTATCTGGATATGAATCCCCTTTAATAGATGGATTAAGTGTGTCATTATCAGGGAATATATTTTTAAAGAGGCTTGTACTTTCAGGAGTTCCCCCGGTAGCCCATAATTCAACACCTGTACTGTCATCTTTTGCATTGAAATACAAATAATCTCCGAAAGCGAATAAATTATTTACTCCTGAAGGGTAAGCAAGAGTATTTATATTTTTGACCATGTAGGTATTCTGTACCGTTCCGTCACTTGCAAAAAGTTCAATTCCGCTATTCGATTTTCCTGCAGTAAAGAAGAGCTTATTACCGGACGCAAGATAATTAAAATCATAGGATGACGGTATTCCTATATTTTTCAATGTATCTATATTAAATGATGCCCCGTCAATTATATACAACCTGGCATTTGAAAAATCCGTAATGAATAATTTATTGTCCAGCAGAATAGATTTATAAGACTGGTAATAATTATAATTTAATAATGTATCGAATTTATCAAGATTTGAATTGCTTAAAAACACGGTATAATTATTATATCCAGACGGGAATACAATCATCCTGTTCTTAAAGAGTCTTAGAGCGCTTACCGTATAATTTACAGGAAACTGATACAGGCTATCAAAAGCACCGGAAGAGAAATCGAATCGTATTAATAAGCCGTTATGTGGAAACTGGACATTATAGTGGACTAAAAATAATTCATCTATCCCGGCTTCAAAGACTTCGGAATTGTTAATTTCAATATTCTTACTGAACAATATCCGTGTACCTTTATTTGTTCCGTCCGAAAGCCAGTATTCAACCTTTCCACCATAATTAACAGGAATAATTATACTGTCGCCGATGACTTTAACAATTTCATTTCCGGTCAGATTACGTGATAAGGAATCGATTTTTATTGTACCGGCCGGGCTACCATCGGTAACCCACAACCCCCTTGAACTTCCATCGTTTGCGGTAAAAAAGAGGTGGTCGCCCGCAAGGGTCATCCCTGTAGGATTACTCCCTGAAGTTCCGCTGTATATGTCTTTGAGGATTCCTGTGCCGTTCTCCGTTCCGTCAGTATACCAGAGTTCATTCCCATAGCTTCCGGTGAATAAGCTTAATAATGCTTTCCCTCCGACTGAAAAAAAGGTCTGCGGCGCCGGGGCGGTGCTTGTAAATGTATAGTATTTATAGAGACTGTCACTCTGAGTTATCCTGTATAATTCAGTTTCGTTAATGGTATTCTGGTAGGATATTATGATCAGGCTGTTTCCTGCAGCACAGATGCCATAAACATTATCCATAAGGCTGATAAGGCGGGTTCCGGTCTCAGTCCCGTCTGTTTCCCAGATCCCCCATTTTTCGAATCCGTTGGCATAAAAATATACCTTGTTATTGAATTCAGTCAGAAACCTGGGATTGCTGCCATTATCTCCGGGAACAGTATATGT
>JBJKSY010000164.1:0-4091 GCA_046703645.1 Cyclobacteriaceae bacterium | reverse complement strand
TCGGTCATTCAAGGTTGGGAAAAACGGCATTATGGGCAGGCGCCACCGATCAGCGCTTTGCCATGGTTATTTCGAATGAATCGGGATGCGGAGGAGCCGCCCTTTCAAAAAGAAAGTTCGGAGAAACGGTTGCCGCGATCAATACGACATTTCCTCATTGGTTCTGCGATAATTTTAAAAAATATAATAATAATGAAGAGGCACTTCCGTTTGACCAGCACATGCTGATCGCCATGATTGCTCCACGGCCGGTATATGTAGCAAGCGCGGAAGATGATCGCTGGTCTGATCCGAAAGGTGAATTCCTTTCAGTCTTTTATGCCTCAAAGGTATATGAACTTCTGGGAGTTGGCGGACTGGAAGAGAATGTCCTTCCGGGTGTCAATCACCCGGTTTCAGAAGGAAACCAGGGATATCATATTCGTTCAGGAGGCCATGACCTTACTTTTTATGATTGGGAAAGGTTCATGGATTTTGCGGACAGAAAAATAAAGGGAAAATGAAGCTGTTATTTAAAATTATCACTGTATTGGTCGGCCTGGTCGTTGTTCTTCTGATCAGCGGAATGATGATCTTCTATGCTGCAGGGAAATCTGCAAGCCAATATGTGGGTGATTTTAAACCCGCCGCTACTCTTGCCGACGGGAATTATCACGGAACTTATAGCTGCCTGGGAGGTCATATAAGTGCGGATGTCAGCTTCCAGATCAAAGACGGAAAATTATACCTGATACGATTCGATAAACTCTATGGAACCGCCTTTTTCGGTTCGGCACAGAAAGTATATTATGCAATAGACGATCAAAAGAACCTGGATTTCGATGTGGTTACCGGTGCAACTATTACAAGCAACCTGGCAAAAGCTGCCATAAAGAATGCACTTCAAAATGGACCCGATTCCGGAAAATGACTTCGGTGAAATTTTTATGCGTTCAAATCCATGGCTGCAAAGGAGAAAGCTTCAATTTAATATCGCAGAACAAAAAAATTAATTACATCTTAAATTATGGACAAAGTAAAGGAACTGGCAAAAATGATCGATCATTCACTGCTGAATCCGGTCATGACCGATGAAGAAATGAAAAAAGGCTGCGATATCGCGAAAAAATATGACGTGGCATCTGTGTGCATAAAACCCTATGCGGTAAAAATGGCCGCAAAATGGCTGAAAGGTACCGATGTAAAAGTCGGAACGGTCATAGGATTTCCCCATGGAAATTCCTCAATGGAGATCAAAGCCGCTGAGACCCTGCAGGCTATCCGGGATGGTGCAGAAGAGATCGATATGGTCGTCAATGTCGGAAAGGTTCTCCAGGAAGACTGGGCTTATGTCGAACAGGAAATCCGTCTTATATCTGAAACCTGCCATACCCACGGAGCCATCATCAAGGTAATATTTGAAAATGACTTCCTTCCTGATGATCATTTCAAGATCCGTTTATGTGAGATCTGTACCAGGGAAAAAGCTGACTTCGTAAAAACCTCCACCGGATTCGGATTTGTGAAAGACAAAGACGGATATTATTCCTACCAGGGGGCAACCGAACATGATCTTAAGCTGATGAGAAAGCATTCCGGTAAACATGTACAGGTAAAAGCTGCAGGCGGCATCCGCACACTTGACGGATTGCTAATGGTAAAATCAACCGGAGCAACAAGATGCGGGGCAACGGCTACAGTCCAGATACTGGAGGAAGCCAGGAAACGATTTGGTGAGAATTGAAAGACGGATTTTCCCTGACTGCCATATTTAATGCCTTGACCGGGCCCCTGCCATCACCCAGGAAAAATCTCACGAAATCTATGAATCATTGTACCGAATTGTGTTTATTTCAGAAATAATTTCATGAATTATGGCTATTATCAGTTCCTATACAACTGCGGTTATCCTCTGCTTCATCACCATGTTATGCTGGGGATCATGGGCGAACACACAAAAACTCGCTTCCCAGTACTGGCGTTTCCAATTATTTTACTGGGATTATACCCTGGGTGTTGTTCTCATGTCTGTTCTTTTTGCCCTCACAATGGGAAGCTTCGGCCAATCGGGACGATCCTTTATTCCGGACCTCATGCAGGGCTCTTTCAGCAATATGGCTTCGGCATTCACCGGGGGAATTATTTTCAATATTGCAAACCTCCTGCTGGTAGCAGCCATTGATATCGCCGGAATGGCTGTTGCATTTCCGATAGGTATCGGAATTGCACTCGTATGGGGAGTGGTGGTGAATTATATCGCAACACCTGTCGGAAATCCCGTATGGCTGTTTGCCGGGGTTGGCCTGGTGGTATTAGCTATTATACTCGACGCATTTGCCTACAAGAAATTACCTGCTCAGCAGGGAAATATTTCTACGAGAGGTATTTTGTTATCCGTGATTGCCGGCATCGCCATGGGATTTTTTTACCGGTTCGTCGCTGCGTCGATTGCGGGAAATTTCATTGTACCTGAACCCGGAAAACTCACTCCCTATACGGCTGTTGTGTTCTTTTCAGCGGGGATCTTCCTTTCAAATTTCATATGGAATACTTTTTTCATGTATAAGCCCTTCAAGGGTGAACCTGTATCCTATGCAGATTATTTCAGGCTCGGTAATCCGAAACTTCATATGATCGGTTTGTTGGGTGGAGCCATCTGGTGCATTGGAATGTCTTTCAGCATTATTTCTTCGGAACAAGCCGGGTTTGCGATTTCCTATGGCTTAGGCCAGGGTGCAACCATGGTGGCGGCAGCATGGGGCGTATTTATCTGGAAAGAATTCCGCGATGCTCCCAAAGGGACCAACAGGCTCCTTTCCCTGATGTTCCTGTTTTTCCTGGCCGGTTTGAGCCTGATCATTATTTCAAGACTTAACTGATATATTATGAGCGGCATACTTGTTATCGGTAGTTCCAATATGGACCTTATCATGAAAATGGAGCGCCTTCCTCAATCGGGCGAAACATTGACAGATTGTTCATTTTCACAGGCCTTTGGCGGAAAAGGTGCCAACCAGGCCGTTGCCGCTGCAAGATCAGGAGGCGAGGTTACTTTTGTCACCTGCCTGGGAAACGATACTTATGCCGATATGATGATCCGAAATTTTAAAAAGGATAACATACGGACCGATTACATTTTCCGGTCAGCAGACCAATCGACAGGAACCGCCCTGATCATGGTTGGATCTAAGGGTGAGAACTATATCACTGTTGCCCCGGGTGCCAATTATCAGCTTACTCCGAAAATGATCAATTCTTTAGCCGAAGAGATCAAAAATGCAGCCATGGTGGTCCTGCAATATGAGATCCTTCCTGAAACACTTGACCATATTGTTTCCCTTTGCAATGATTACAGGATTCCGGTGCTGTTCAATATGGCCCCGGCACGAAAAGTCAGTGAACAGGTATTAAAGAATTTAAAATATCTTGTGGTCAATGAAACAGAAGCACAATTTCTTACAGGCACCCAATCAGTACGACTTTCGAATGTTGAAGAAGCGGGTTTCGACATTCTTGAACTTGGGCCACTACACGTGATTATCACCTTGGGAGAAAGCGGATCCTACTTGGCTTCCGAAAATAATTCATTCCATGTTCCCTCCTACCACGTGAAAGCGATAGATACCACGGCTGCAGGTGATGTTTATTGCGGTTCTCTTGCCACGGCCCTTGCCGGGGGCCAGGATCTACCGGATGCCGTCACCTATGCCACTGCCGCTTCTGCCCTTGCCGTAACACGACTGGGTGCGCAGCCATCGGCGCCTTTTAAAAAGGACATTCTTCTCTTCATGAAAGAAAATAAACTTAATAACTGACTTTGAAATCATCAAAAGAAATTATTGCCGGGCTGATCTCAAGATTACGCGATCTGGGTGACCATCCTGTCAAAGCCTATGCATTTATCGGTTTCGACGGATATGTCGACCAGATCCGGCGGGCTGTGAAAACCCGGACTGAACATTCGGTGGAATATTTTGAAACCATATCCGAATTTTCAGACCGACTTTCCAGGGCAGCAGGGAAAAGCGGTCAGGTTGAACTGGTGACCGAGCTTATTAAACTCGGTGGAAATGCTCCGATCATGTCCAATGCTCTGGCTCATCTGGGTATCC
>JBJKSY010000163.1:0-3844 GCA_046703645.1 Cyclobacteriaceae bacterium | reverse complement strand
GAAGCTTTTCAATCCGACGGAGTGATCCTGGTAAATAAAATAAAACCTCATACGGACTTCCATGCAACTTATGAGAGCGGGCTGGTAAAAATGATGGTCATCGGACTTGGAAAAGAAAAAGGCGCCGGGGCTCACCATCATTTTGGTATAAGGGGTCTTGCTGAAATGATCCCGGTTTCAGCGCAACAGGTACTGAAAACAGGTAAGATACTCGGCGGGATTGCCTTAATTGAAAATGCATACGATAAGCTAATGAAGCTGGAAGTAATTCCCGCCGGTTCCATCATGGAAAGGGAACCCGCATTGCTTGATCTTGCCAGATCGAACAGGCCATTCCTGCCTGTCGATAATATTGATCTTTTGATTATTGACAGGATGGGAAAGAATATCAGCGGGGTAGGTATCGATACCAATATAATCGGCCGGCTGCGTATTTACGGACAGTCCGAACCTGTCAAACCCAATATCAAATCCATATTTGTCAATGACCTGACGGATGAATCGCATGGAAATGCAACCGGAGTGGGTCTTGCGGATGTCATCTCAAAAAAATTGTACGATAAAATCGATATTGATATTACCTATAAAAATATAATTACAAGCAGCTTCCTTGAAAGGGCGAAAATCCCGCTGGTTGCTTCTAATGCTGCGGAAGCTATTTCCATTGCTTTGCGTAACTGCGGGGAACCTGACCCGGGAATGGAAAGGATTATCAGGATCCGTGATACCCTGAATATGGAAGAGTTATATGTTTCAAATCCTATATTTAATGAAATAGTCAGCAAACCGGAAATATCGGTAATTGATGAAAATATGATGCTACTTGATGATCAGGGTGAACTGTCCGGATTCTGATTTTCACTTAAAGCCGTATCTTGCCGTTCGTCGGCAAAGTATGCCGGTAATAAATTTCAATCTGCGTGATTAAACTTATCATTATTGCGGATGATCTGACCGGCGCCATGGAGGCCGGGTCCCGCCTGGGGAATAAAGACATTCCTTCCCGGATAATTCCGGATTACAGAATGGAATTTCCACCGGGGAATTTGGACCGTAAAATGGAAGTTCTGATCATTAATACGGAAAGCAGACACCTTTCACCGAAAGAAGCATCCACCAGGATCAAATCCATAGTAAATCAAGGTGTTAAAGCGGGAATATTCCATTATTATAAAAAGACCGATTCCACTCTAAGGGGAAATATAGGCGCTGAACTGGAAGCCCTGATGAAAAGCTGTCATAGGGATTCCCTGGTATATATGCCTGCACACCCGGCAATGAAAAGGTTTACGATAAAGGGGTACCAATATCTGGGAAGTACCCTGCTTCATAGGACAAAATACAGGAATGACCTCCTTGATCCGGTGCGGGATAGTTATATTCCCGTCGTTCTCAGGAAACAGGTTGGACCGGAAATTAAAATCAAGAGTTTGAATAATAAAACGAGATATTTGCCCGACAGCCGGGAAAAAAATATCTATGTCCTTGACAGCCGCAATTTAAAGGACTTTGATCGGATCAGTAAAATGATCGGCGGGGTCCCAACCATTCCGCTTCTCGCAGGAACAGCCGCCTTTGCGGACTGGCTGCCGCAAATATTTGCATTAAAATCAGTCAAAGTCAGCCGATTGATTCCGGCTGGTCCCTCATTGGTGATTAACGGCAGCCTGAACAGTATTTCTATTGGTCAGGTTAAATATGCATATGAATCAGGATTAAATGTTGATTCCTTAAATGATTATGTAATGCGCAGAAAATCAGTAAATTACAATAGCCTGCCAAATTTAGCGACTTACATTTCCGGCGAAAAGAAGCCGGCGAATCACCTGATTCTCACTACCTCTTCCCTGGATAATTCTCCGGGAATATATAAACTGCAGGAAAGTAAATCTACAAAACAAGATCTTGTACAGGCTGCCGGCAGGGTAGGCTCGTTAATCAAAAAGATCCTTCATTATTCAAAATTTAAAACCCTGGTAATTTTCGGAGGCGACACCTTATCCGGAATAATTAAAAAACTAAATTGTGAAAGTATTTCCCCGGCAGGTGAACTTATGGAAGGTATTTCGCTTTCTTTGATCAGGACAGGGAACAATTCCAAGGTGCTGATTTCCAAACCGGGCGGGTACGGTAATAAATTTACCCTTGTTGAAATTCTAAAGAGAATTAAAAGTTGAAATGATCACAGGAGTTACAATCGGCGACCCCAACGGGGTAGGGCCGGAGATATTGTTAAGGGCATATCACCTGAATAAATTGCCCGGTGGGATTATTGCTATAGGCGATTATGAGGTTTTGGAATTTGCGAAATCCAGATTAAAGCTCGATATACTTCTCAACAAAATTCCTGATTCGTCCCTTATCGAAACTGATGCATTAAATGTGATAGACCTGGGCCTTCTAAAAGCGGATGAAATCGACATTGGCAGAATTTCAGAAAAGGCAGGCAAAACTTCACTGGCCTATATTGATAAAGGAACAAAACTTGCCCTCGGGGAAAAAATAGATGCACTTGTAACTTTGCCTGTCAATAAGGAAGCAATCAGGATTACTCAAAGTGATTTCACGGGGCACACGGGATATATTGCATCACTTTGCCGAGTTTCTGCCTATACCATGATGTTAGTGACCGGCCCGTTGATCGTTACCCATGTTTCAACCCATGTTTCATTAAGGGAAGCTATTCAGCTCGTTACAAGAGATCGCATTCTGGAGGTTATCAGGTTGACAGATAAAGCAGTCAGGCAACTGAAGGGCACCGCAAGAATTGCAGTTGCAGGATTGAATCCTCATGCCGGAGAATCCAATGCATTCGGCAGTGAGGATTCCAGGGAAATAATACCTGCCGTTCTTGAAGCACAGAAATCGGGAATAAATGTACAGGCCCCCATTCCTGCAGATACGGTTTTTTACAGGGCAGTTAAAGGAGATTTTGATGCTGTGGTAAGCATGTATCATGACCAGGGACATATTGCAGTGAAGATCGTGGGATTCGAGTCCGCTGTAAATGTCACCCTGGGTTTGCCGATCATACGTACATCTGTTGATCATGGAACCGCTTATGATATTGCCTATATAGGTATTGCCTCTGTATCCAGTTTTGTGAACGCCTGCGGTCTTGCGGAAAAATTGGTTTCAAAGAAATAAAAATCCACTCACTTCGCTTATCCGGATACAGGCTCATCTTGCATAAATTCAGTATATTGCATTAGTCTCTTTTTACTCAATATCCGATTTTGCATTATGGCCACTAAACTTATTACCCGTAAGGAAGCTATCAGAAAAATGGGAGGGCTGGCATTTGGAACCTCATTATTAACATCAGGATTGCTTCAGGCAAAGAATGAAAAAATCTCTTTCCCAAATATAATACATCGACTGGGAGACAAACCCAATATTCTCTGGATCACCCTGGAAGGGGTTCCGCTGAGCGTTTTGAGCTGTTATGGCAGCAAATTGATTGAAACTCCCAATATTGACAGGATATCGCATGAAGGTCTGCAATTCCGGAATGCATTCACAACAAACGCACTCTGCGCTCCGAGCCGGGCTACATTGTTGACAGGAAAATATGACCACCGGAACGGTATGCTTACCAATCCCGGGGGAACAACCTCAGGTCAGACGGCAAGCTTTTTTGATCCTGCCCAGCAGACATTCCCGCAGATACTGAGGAAGAACGGATACCAGACAGGAATGGTTGGAAAATGGCACCTGGTTTCTGAGCAGGATAAACCCTCGAATCCGGGAATTGCGGGTTTTGATTACTTTGTCTTCAAACGTGGGGCCGGAGGACCCTATTATGAATCGAAAGGTTACCTCCAGAATCCCAGCCTGGGAAGCC
>JBJKSY010000162.1:0-5768 GCA_046703645.1 Cyclobacteriaceae bacterium | reverse complement strand
AGCTTTATCTGTAAATTGGAAGGCAGGTTTCCGATCTCGTCCAGAAACAGGGTCCCTCCGGATGCAATTTCTATTTTGCCGGGTTTATCATGACCGGCATCTGTAAATGCCCCCTTAATATAACCGAACAATTCACTTTCAAATAAATTTTCCGGTATGGCCCCCAGGTCAACCGCTAAAAAGATCTCATCCGATCGTGTTGAAAGCTTATGAATATGCCGGGCCATCACTTCTTTTCCTGTGCCGCTTTCTCCTGTAATTAGAATATTAGCCTCAGTCGGGGCAACTTTCCTGATCATATCCATGATCTTTTGCATGCCTGAAGATATTCCCAGGGAGATCTGATCGGGTCGGGAGAATGGATCCATGAGGCTATTTCTTTGTTCCCTCTTTTTCTCGGCATCCTTCAGCGATTTGCATAACCTGAAATTTGCCAGCACGGTTGACAAAATCTTTCGCTCATCCCAGGATTTTTCAATAAAATCGGTGGCCCCTTTTTTCATGGATTCAACGGCCATTTCCACATCGCCGAATCCTGTTATGAATATGATCCTGGCCCCGGGATCTTTATCCATGATCTTGTCCATCCAGAAAAATCCTTCATTGCCGGTATGCTGACCTGACCTGAAGTTCATATCGAGAAGAATCAGGTCAATTTCTTTATTTTCAATATGATATAGAATTTTTTCAGGGTTGCTTTCCAGTATAACCTCTTTGAAATAAGGGCCCAGCAGCATCTTCATGGCAAACATGAATTCCTCGTTATCATCGGTTATCAATATATTTCCCTGTTTTTCCTGCATTGTTATTCAAATGTGTTTCAATTTAGTTCACAATTGTCGGAATTTCCAACATATTTTTAAATGATATTTTTTTAAATTATTGATATTCAGCAAATTAGTTTTCTGGTATTTATTTTGAAAAATGGATTGTGAAAACTAATTACATTAAACCGGGATTTCTATGATCAAATTAAATTTCAGGATAGCATTTCGCAATCTTCTCAAAAACCGCGGATATACCATTATAAATATTCTCGGACTTGCGATAGGGATTATGTCGGCTATGTTCATTGCTCTTTGGGTAAAGGACGAACTTAGTTACGACCGGTATTTTAAAGACAGTGAAAATATTTACAGGATATACTGGCAGGATGAAAATCCGCAGACAAGGACCCCGTACACAATGGTCCGGGCCCTGGTCAATGATTTTCCTGAAGTGATCAATGGTGTAACACTCACTCCCGTATGGGGCTCGGGTCTGACGCAGCCTGACAGGTTAGTGAAATATGGTGATAAATGGTTTGAAGAGAGCAGGATCTATGCTGCAGATACGGCATTTTTCAGTGTATTTAATTTCCCGATGCTGGAAGGAAACCCTGAAACCGCACTAAAGGATCCCGGGTCGGTGGTGATCACACAATCCATCGCAAAAAAATATTTTGGAAACGAGGATCCCCTGGGAAAGATGATCACTATAAGCTTTGGTAAGGACTATAACCTGATGGTAACAGGAGTAATCGGAGACATTCCCCGTGAAACCCACTTCCATTTCGATTTTCTCTTATCTTATAAGGCTTTCCCCAATTTTCCTGATGGAAGCTGGTTCACCTGGGGGGATTTTGGACACTTTAATTATATAGTGTTAAGAAATGGCGCCGATCCTGAAAAACTTCAAAAGGAAATGGTAGACTGGGCAACAAAATATGTAAACTTCAGCCAAACCCAGTTAAATGCATTACATAGGGGCGATATCGGCTTCAGGCTTCAACCCATTACAGATATACATTTACGCTCCCACCTGAAATGGGAACTTGAGCCTAATGGTGACATCAGCTATGTTTATATTTTTTCTGCCCTGGGATTCCTGATCCTGCTTATCGCCTGTATCAATTTTACGAACCTGTCAATTGCACGTACCACGGGCCGGCTTACGGAAATTGGAATCAAGAAAATTTCAGGGGCTTCCAGGAACAATATTAAAATCCAGTTTATATCGGAGGCCTTTGTTACGGTTTTCATTTCCTTCATTGCAGCGATCATTTTATTCGAATTGTTTAAACCTGCCATGAGCAACCTGGCAGGAAAATCTTTTAACCTGCAATTGCTTGATCCTGAAAATCTGTCTTTGATTGCGCTTGTAATAATAGGTTGTACCCTTTTAGCCGGCATATATCCGGCAATCGTATTATCCAGGCTTGCACCATCCAGCATCCTGAAAGGCAAGACCGGAGGCAGGTTCAGGAATTCAGGCCTGGGTTATTTCCTTTTGGTTTTTCAGTTCGCAATATCCATTTTCCTCATCATCTTTGCCAGGATCATTTCCGAACAAACGGGATTTCTGCAGGATCAGAAGCTGGGATTCGATTCCAACCAGGTGCTGGCCGTTCCGATCCAGGACCCTGATGAACGCCACAATTATGAATTTATAAAGGCGGATATTTTAAAAGACAGTCATGTTGAAAACATATCGGCCATATCCAATATCCCGGGCCGTAACTTCAACCAGAATCCTGTTCAGCTTGAAGGAGATGTACGGACCTATGATGTTTCCGAACTTCGTGTCGATGAGGATTTCTTCAGGACCTTGCATTTAAAAATGATTGAAGGAAGAAGTTTTTCAAAAGATATTCCTTCCGATGTTGAAAATGCATATATCCTTAATAAAACCGCAGCTTCCATGTTCAAAGGCCAGGATCCCCTCAACAAGGACCTGATCTGGTACGATGATGACGTAACCCGTAGAGGAAAAGTAATTGGTGTGGTGGAAGATTTCCATTTTCAATCCTTGAGAAAAGGAATTGAACCGCTTATCATACAGTTATACCAGCCCTCCTTCAATTATTTCCTTATCAGGATCAGCTCGACCGGAATCCCGTCAACACTGACGACTCTCAAATCCAAGTTTGACAAACTTGATCCGGCACATCCTTTCACCTATTTTTTCCTGAATGATGATTTCGCCCGGCTATATGAAAGTGAGATGCGTATGAGGACAGTTACAGGTTATTTCACGGCTCTGGCTATAATTATATCCTGTATCGGACTGTTCGGACTTTCCTCGTTTACTATTGAGAAACGGACCAAGGAAATCGGGATCCGTAAAGTGAACGGAGCATCAGTCTTGAATATTATACGCATGCTTTCTTCCCAGTTCATGGGCTGGGTATTGCTGGCATTTGTAATAGCCAGCCCGCTGGCATGGTTTTTTTCCAGCCACTGGCTGAACAATTTTTCCGTCAAGATCAGTATTTCGTGGATACTTTTTGTCGCTGCCGGCCTGCTCAGTCTTTTGCTGACACTATTGACCGTATTACATCACGCTTGGAAGGCGGCAGTGAGAAATCCCGTGGAAACACTCAGATACGAATAAGTCATTAAAATTTACCGTTATGTTCTTCCTAAGCTTAAAAATCGCCCTAAGGAATTTCCTGAAAAACAAAGGATTTTTCCTGATCAATATCCTCGGACTGACAATCGGTTTGTCGGTAGCCCTTGTTATTTTTCTCTGGACCTATACGGAATTAAGTTACGACCGCTTTAATTCCAATTTTAAACGCATCTATGAGTTCAAACAAAGGATTTATCTTGAAAAGGAGAAATACACATCTGATCGTTGTGGTGGGCTCATAGGACCTGAATTGAGCAAAAATTTCCCCGAAATCAAGTCTTTTGTTCGGTTTGGTACGTTGAATGGTGAGGTCCTTCTAAGTTATATTCCTCCCGACAGTTCACAGCAACGAATTAATATTATTGAAAATAAAGGGCTTGCGACCGACAGTACTGTATTCAGGGTTTTTACCTTTCCATTACTCAAGGGAAATCCTTCCAGGGCGCTTGTTCAAAAGAATTCCATCGTTCTTTCACAAAAGGAAGCGATTAAATTTTTCGGAAAAACAGATCCTGTGGGAAAAACCCTGTTGTTAAATGACCATATCCCGCTTGAAGTTACCGGCATCCTGAAACAGGTTCCTATCAATTCCAGCATACAATTTGATTTCTTGCTTCCCTTCAGCCTCCTGCCCGATATAACATGGGTGAATGACAGTTATGAAGGGACAAACTATAACACCTTTTTCCTTCTGAATGAAAATGCAGATTACAGTTTATTAAATAAAAAAATCCCTGTTTTTCTTAAAAACATACATAAATCACAGTTGGAATACGATCCGTTTATCATTCCTTTAAAATCTGTTCACTTGCATGATGAAAAACGGGCCTATATCGGGGTATATTCATTTGTCGCCATTGCCGTTATGATCCTTCTTACTGCCTGTATCAATTTCATCAATCTGACTACAGCACGTTCCATGGACCGTGCAAAGGAGGTCGGAATTAAGAAGACCATTGGAGCCAGAAAGATCCAGCTTATACGGCAATTTCTGATTGAAACCTTCATGCTAACAATGGCAGCCCTTTTCCTTGCTGTGATACTTACCGAATTTGTTGTCCCACTCTTTAACCGCGATTTCAACACCCAGATTAATATTGATTTTCTCAATTACAAATTAATCCTTGCTATGGTCCTGCTGCTGATAATCACGAGTTTGCTTTCAGGGGTGTACCCTGCGGCCCTGTTATCATCTTTCAATCCGGCACAAGCTCTTAAAAATATCCGGAAGACCAACAGATCTGGAGCACGATTGAGAAAAATACTGGTGATAACACAGTTTGTGGTTTCCATATTCTGCATACTTTGCACAACCATCCTCGTCTTTCAATTGAAACATATTCTCAATTCCGATCCCGGATTTAACAGGGAAAACCTGATTATTGTACCGGCCCGTGGAAAGCTGATGGATAAAACAGAAATAGTAAAACAGGCATTACTCTCAGATCCTTCCATAATGGATGTAACTTCTGCTTCGGAACTACCGGATAACGTTATGTATGGAGATATTGATTGGGGGAAAGCGGATCATAAAGAAAACAAAGCTATCTCCAGATTCATATACGTTGATTACGATTTTGTCAAAACCTTTCAGATCAAAATGAAAGCAGGAAGATTTTATTCCCGGGATTTTCCAAGCGACAGTACCCAAGGAATGGTCATTAGCCAGGCTGTCGCCGATCATATGGGGTACAAGGATCCTGTCGGGCAACCGTTCTATCTTCATGAGAAAAAATACACTATCATTGGAATTATCGGAGATTTCAATTTTTTCCCGATCAATATGGGAGGCAAAGCAATATTTTTACCTCTTTCCGAAAAAAACAATTATCTCTTTATCCGGTACAGGGCCGGTAGTCTTGAATCTGCAATTCGACATTTAACGGACGTATGTAGCCATGAAAACCCGAATTATCCGCCGGAATATTATTTATTTAATGAATACGACAGGCTGGTTCTGCGTATTGCCGGATCTTCCAACACTATGTTGAAAGCGATCACGCCACTGGCACTGTTTATTTCCTGCCTTGGATTGATCGGGCTGTCCATTTACACTGCCGAAGTGAAAACTAAAGAGATCGGCATCCGGAAAATATTCGGTGCTTCAAGTCTGCTTATACTGTACGATTTGCTTAAGGACTTTGGCTTGCTTATCCTGATATCCATTTTCATCGCCATGCCGCTTGTCTACATACTGATGAATTTTGTTCTGAACTTCTTCTCCATGAGAATCAGTATCAGTCCGCTTCTTTTTATAGTTTCAGCCATCCTGCTTTTTATGCTGACGTTTATGGTTACAGGCTGGCAAGCCTACAAAGCGGCAACAAAAAACCCTGTTTTAAGCCTGAGATACGAATAAATATCAATATATGATCCGT
>JBJKSY010000161.1:0-6160 GCA_046703645.1 Cyclobacteriaceae bacterium | reverse complement strand
TGATCGGCGGATCGGAATCGAGCTGGAAAGGAAACCTTTTCCTGGGTTTTATCGTCCGTTTCCGGATATTGATGAAATACCCGCAGTACAGCGACATACCTGTATATGCAATTCCGGGATACGGGCGGACTGATTTCAAGACCGTCCCGGCTGTTAACCTTTATATCAAATACCTCTTCCTTCATAAAATGCCTTCGGCCGTTACTGCACAATAAGCTGGATTGGACAGATGACTGCACCAAAGTCATCAAAGGGTATTTACGACAGGTAGAAATTTCTTTAGGTTAATTTATTTTTAACCGCTGAGAATATTTATTTAATCCTTCAAATTTATTATTCGCTCCGTGAACCAGTTATAACATTTTCTCTGCGCTCTGCGGGAAAACACAGTGAAGTTATTACCCGGAATTTCGCCAAAGGTTAACGGGATTTTAAAAGAAACAACTTCGATTAGCATTGTGCAATATTTGTGCATGTCCCTGCCGGGGTATTGCGATCAGAAACGGGGGATCCCGGAACAGATCAGGGATTTACTTTTCACCATTAAAAGAAGCGCTGAGTTTTTCAAGGAGGGAATAGGCCGTCAGGTCGGTTTGCAGGGGGACCACCGCCACATAGTTATTTTCTACAGCCCATACATCATGATCGGAGCCTTCATCCATATTGATAAAATCTCCTGTCAGCCAGAAATACTTCTGCCCGTTCGGATCAAAACGCTGATCGAATATTTCCTGCCAGCGAGCCCGGGCCTGCCGGCAAACCCTTATTCCTTTTATTTTTTCTTCCGACTTCGCCGGGAAATTAACATTGAGTGCCACACCGGCCGGCAATCCTTTATCCAGCACCTGGTTCACAATCCGCCGAAGGAAAGGAACGATATGTTCCATACTGGCATCCGGAGAATAATCGCATAATGAAAATCCAATGGCAGGAATCCCGTCAATAGCTGCTTCCAGGGCGGCGGATATGGTGCCTGAATACACCACGCTGATCGAAGTATTGCTCCCGTGATTGATCCCGCTCACTACAAGGTCCGGCTTCCGGTCTTTTAATACATGGTGTTTAGCCATTTTCACGCAATCTGCAGGCGTGCCCGAACACTGGAATGACCTGATACCGTTGAAACGCTTGTTTTCCCGAAGGCGCAACGTGTCATTCACTGTAACGGCATGGGCCATTCCCGATTGCGGAGTCTCCGGTGCAAGGACCACCACCTCGCCGAATTCCAGCATAACTTCCACAAGAAGGTTAATTCCTCTTGAAGAAATCCCGTCATCATTTGTAACAAGAATTAAAGGCCTGACTTTTTTTTCCGTCATTACGTAAATTGTTAGCCGCCTATCAGGGAGTTATAAAAAGCCGTGATCCGGACCAGGTCGCCGCGGGAATCCGTTTTCAGGTGGTTTTTCTTGATATATTGCTTTATCTGCGGGCCCCGGTTATCCATGATATCCAGCAATTGTCCTTTCTTCATGAAATACTGGGTGAAATTACCCTTGTTATCCAGGAAATAATAATCATAGGTGAGCAGGTTCCTTGTATAATTATAAGGCGAATAGCCCGGCATCATATATGCCCCGGGGTAATAATAGCTGTTATAATTTGGTACCGTTCGCTGGGTGACTGATTCACGGGCAAGAAGCGTCAGTTTTCCCTCATATAAAACCTCAAACAGCATGGGCACTTTGTAATTGGGCTCCCTGTTATAGGGTATGCTGTAAAAAGTCCGGTACATGTTCACCGTTTTATCGAATATGGTGAACTTGACGATCTTCCTGGCTGTGTAAGTCCTCACTACATTGTCGACGATCATTTCAATAAGATCATTGGACAGGTCATACTTAATTTTCCCTGAAATGGTATCGCCGGATGTCAGTACTACTTTCCCATCATGAAACATTTCCGACGGAAGTTTCTGGGCCCCGGCTGGGGAAAACAAAAAAACCGAAATAATAATGATTGCAAAACGCCTGCCCATTACCGGAAACCTTTTTTTCGTGCGAAAGAATATTATGTCCCATTTTATCACGTTTGGTACGCAGGTACCTGATATTATATTGATTGGGGGTTATTTCAATGGGAAGCACTTCCACTATCTCAAGCCCGTAGCCTGTCAGACCGGCACGCTTCTTGGGATTATTGGAAAGGAGACGGATCTTGCCGATACCCAGGTCCCTGAGTATCTGGGCACCTATGCCGTAATCGCGCTCATCAGCCTTGAAACCCAGTTCGATATTGGCTTCCACGGTATCCAGCCCCTTCTCCTGCAGTTCATAGGCTTTCAGCTTGTTCAGCAAGCCTATGCCTCGACCTTCCTGGTTCATGTATACTACAACGCCTTTACCCTCTTTCTCGATCATTTCCATGGAACCGTGTAACTGCGGGCCGCAATCGCACCGGCATGATCCGAAAATATCTCCTGTAAGGCAGGATGAATGAACACGTACAAGGATTGGTTCATCCTTTTTCCATTCGCCCTTGATAAGCGCCAGGTGAATTTCATCTGTATTTACCTGGCGGTAAGCAGTAAGCCGGAATGATCCGTACTCTGTAGGGAGACTTACACTATTGACCTTTTCGATCAGTGTTTCTTTGCGGAGCCGGTATTCGATCAGGTCCCCGATACTGATCAGTGAAAGACTGAATTTATCGGCAATCTTTCTAAGTTCTTCCAGTCTTGCCATGGTCCCATCTTCGCTCATAATTTCCACCAGCACTCCCGCAGCCTGAAATCCTGCAAGCCGCGCCAGGTCGATTGCCGCTTCTGTATGACCCGTTCTCCTGAGCACTCCTTCTTTAAGGGCTTTAAGTGGAAATACATGACCCGGACGACCGAGTTCTTCAGCTTTGGTGTCAGGGTTTACCAATGCCTGTATGGTAGTCGACCGGTCGGAAGCCGATACTCCCGTGGTCACTCCCTGGCCGATTAGGTCCACCGAGACGGTAAAGGGGGTCCCATGAAGGGCGGTATTCCTGCCTACCATCAGCTCCAGGCCCAGTTCCTCACAACGGGTTTCTATAAGCGGGGTACAGATCAGGCCCCTGCCATGACTGGCCATGAAATTGATTATTTCAGGGGTAATACATTCGGCGGCACAGATAAAATCACCTTCGTTTTCACGGTTTTCATCATCCACTACAATAACGACTTTCCCGTCCTTAATGTCCCGGATAGCTTCTTCAATGGTATTGAATAAATGCTTATTGTCCATTAAAAAAAATCATTGTTCTTCAGCAAAAATACTTTATTTAATCGATTTGAAGCCTGATAAGGCTCATAAAACCATCTAACGAAAATCAGAAATTTAAGATTCTACGCAAAGTTTTTTTTATTAATCAAACGCTAACTATAGTATGTTGAAGTATTTGCATACTATAATTAGTTTTGATTAATATTCAATTTTTCAATGAAGGACATTAACATTTTAAAAATTTTGGGGGGAAATGTCCGAAAAATAAGAAATGAAAGAGGGCTTTCTCAAGAGCAATTAGCTTATAAAATTGGATTACACAGAACATATATAGGTATGATTGAAAGAGCCGAAAAAAATATAACTCTTATTAATATTGAAAAATTAGCAAACGGGTTAAATGTTAGTATTAGCGATCTTTTAAAATAAATCTTTCGATGAGTGTTTCCCCATATAATGATATAGATCAATCAAAATGGATTGATATTACTTTTAGTCTAATTAAAAAACATCCATTAAATCCTAATGAAATAGTAAAAATAGTCTTACAATCATGGGAGGATATTTTCATATCAAAAATTGGTTCTTTTTATATCGGTAAGGATATTTTTCCCTCACCTCAAATAATGAGTTTTTTATTACATGAATTAGTGGCACATTATTTCAGTTTAAATTATCCTGGAATTTATAAAGTAGGTATAGAAAAAAATGAAAAAGATGTACATTGTATAAATGATCCGCAATTTTCATTAGAAATTAAAGCTTCATCACATCCTAATCAGATATTCGCAAATAGAAGTTATGCTCAACCAGAATCTGGCACAGGCAAGAAAGATAAAAATGGATATTATTTAACAATAAATTTTGAAAAATTTGATAATGTCCGCAAAAGAAATCCCCAAATTCTATTGATAAGATTTGGCTACCTTAATCATACAGATTGGATCGCACAAAAAGCAGCTACTGGACAACAAGCTAGATTATCACAAGAAGCTTATTCATATAAACTTATTCAAATTTATCCCACTCATTGAAATAATTTGGGAGTCATTTTTTCAATTTTTTCTGCTCTTATTATATCATTTAATCGCTGCTCTATTGTATAGCAATAATCTTCCCTAATTTCAAATCCAATCGATTTTCTATTATTTCTTAGACATACTTCAGCTGTAGTTCCTGATCCCATAAAGGGATCAAGTATAATATCATTTTCATTCGTAAATCCTAAAACTAACCGTGTGATTAGATCTATGGGGAATTGAGCAGGGTGATTCGTTCGTTCTATTGATGATCTATTAGTTCCTGAAGTGACTTTTGCAATCTGCCATACATCAGAAGGGTTTTTACCTAAAGTATTACACCTTAATTTCCCATTTTTCTTTTGCATTGGATATTTTACATTGGGATCACGAATATTATCTAAATTAAAAGTATAGTTTTTTTCATTTTTTAAATACCATAATATTTTTTCATTTCTTGGAGAAAGATAATTTTTAGCAGCTACCCCAGCTCCATAATTCCAAATTATTTCTTGATGCAAATAAAACTTTGTTTTATCCCATAATAAATATGCTATTGGAACAGCACGTCCCTTTTTGGGAACTTCGAAATATCCTATATTTAATAAAAAGCTACCATTACCTTTTGTTATTTCATAAATTAAATTACAAACAGAAGATAACCAACCAATATATTTATCTACACTTATTATTTCTTCATATTCTTTTCCAATATTATATGGTGGACTGGTAATTGTAGAATCAATACATATTTGATTATCTTTTAAGGTTTTAATTCCATCCTCACAACTCATATTATAAATTAGAACACGATCATTGGAATAAAATGGATTACCTAATACATCTTTAATTTTATCTAATTCATTCATTTATCGCTAATTATAGTATGCAATCTACAAATCAATTTTAAGGTTTCAAAATTTTATATTCATAATTATTGAATGTTCAAATATATATTAGAGTACAAATATTTATTAGGTTAATCACCTCAAAGGATTAGTAAAATATTGAGATCCTAATTTATTCAATATATTCTGACGGAAAAGCTTGAGTAGAATCCAATTACAACAACATTTATAAATTCGCTTAGAGCAATATATATCGCGAACTTTTTTCTTTTCTTATTGAAATATAATATTCATTCAATCTCATTCTGAAACATTATTGTAATTTAATAATCTGTTTCCTAATGCCAAAATACTTCTCAGCAATTAACTCCGCTGCCCGTTCCCCGTCCATGGCCGCCGAGGCTATTCCGCCGGCATACCCTGCTCCTTCTCCCACCGGGAAGAGTCTTTTTAATGAAATGTGTTCCATGGTTACCATATCCCGTGGAATCCTTACAGGCGACGATGTCCTGCTTTCCACACCCACAAGCTGGGCCTCGTTCGTAAGGTAGCCTTTCATCTTTTTCCCGAAATCGGCGATAGCTTGTCGAAGCCGATAATGGATTGTACCGGGGAATATTTCCGCCAACTGCACCGGGATCACACCGGGCTGGTAAGATGTCGGGGGAAGGTTAGCTGAAAGTTTTCCCTCCAGGAAATCGACCATCCGCTGGGAAGGAGCTGCCTGGTTGGAGCCGGCTCTCTCAAAGGCCCTTTGTTCTATGGATCTCTGAAATTCCAGCCCGGCAAAGACGCCATATTTCCTGAATGGTGCAAGGTCCTCCTCTTCTACAGCAGCCACGATTCCTGAGTTGGCATATTTTGAATCCCTTCTGGAAGGTGACATGCCGTTCACAACGATCTCCCCGGGAGCTGTTGCTGCCGGCACGATGAATCCTCCTGGACACATACAGAATGAAAACACACCACATGAACGTTCATTGAAATTTACCTGTGAAGTCAAAGAATAACTGGCTGCCGGGAGAAATTCTCCCCGGTTTTCGCAGTGGTACTGTATCCGGTCGATGATCTCCTGCGGATGTTCGATCCTCACTCCCAGGGC
>JBJKSY010000160.1:0-3034 GCA_046703645.1 Cyclobacteriaceae bacterium | reverse complement strand
TCCTCCCCCTCGGGTCACGGTTGATATCGCCAAAGGCGCCAATCTCCTTAAGCGTTTCGATCTTCACCCCTGTTTCTTCTTCAAGCTCGCGAATTGCCCCGCTTGAAGGAGTTTCTTCAATTTCAAGGAAACCTCCCGGCAGCGCCCAAAATCCCTTGTAGGGATCATTCTTTCGCCTGATCAGCAGCACTTCAATGCATTTAGGTCCGGATTTGAATACAACCGTATCCGTAGTCACTGCAGGCCGGGGATATGTATATGTATAACCCATAGATCAGGCGGTTTCGTTTGCAGGGATATTTCTCAGACGTAAAATTAACTCCATTTTTTTATCAAACAGGGATTTTTCAAGTCCAACAGGATAGGTATGTGGATTTTCGAATCTTTTTATACTTTCATCCATTCTATTCAGTTCCTCTTTCACTGTCTGCCGTATCCTGCTTACCTCGGGTGAAACATAAATTTTTTCCCCTTTTCGGAACACGGGCACAAGCAGGTCTTCCCACTGCATTTTCCCGGGATCCAATTGTCTCCGTTGGGTCACATCCCCCGGATTTATAATTACAGGTCTCTCACCAAATTTGAGTTTCAGGTCATAGATCATATCTGCAACCATTTTTCCTCCCCTGTAGAACCTGCGGACCTGCTGTATCCCGGGGTTATTGATTTTAATAGCCTGCTCAGAAAGCTTGATGCGATACTTCCACTTCCCGCCTTTTCCTTTGACCGCAGAAAGTTTGTAAACCGCACCCAGGGCAGGCTGGTCATAGGCAGTTATCAGTTTTGTGCCGATGCCCCATACGGAGATTCTTGCTCCCTGGTTCTTAAGACTTTGGATCAGTTTCTCATCGAGGTCATTGCTGGCCACGATATTCACATCTTTCAGGCCCTCTTCATCAAGCATGCTTCTGGCAACTTTACTGAAATAGGCAAGGTCGCCCGAATCGATCCTGATCCCCATCAGGCGTTTACCCTTTTTTTTCATCTGCTTTCCAACGGCAATAGCATTTTTAATCCCTTCAATGGTATTGTAGGTATCCACCAACAGCACACAGTTATTGGGCATTGTTCGCGCATATGCTTCGAAGGCTTCTTTTTCACTGTCAAAAGACATGACCCAGCTATGCGCATGTGTTCCGGCAACCGGTATTCCGAAAATTTTTCCGGCAAGGACGTTTGATGTGGACTGGCAGCCGCCAATGAAAGCAGCCCTGCTGGCAGCCAGGGCTCCATCGATGCCTTGTGCCCTTCTCAAACCGAATTCCATGACGGGGTCGCCTTTTGCCGCATAATTGATCCTTGCGGATTTGGTGGCCACCAGCGACTGGAAATTCACCATATTCAGCAAGGGAGTTTCTATAAGCTGACATTGTAAAACCGGCCCGGTAATTTTAACAACCGGTTCATTAGGAAAAACAATCCTGCCTTCGGGAATGGCATCCACATCGCCGGTAAATTTCAGGCGGGCGAGATAATCAAGGAATTCACGGTTGAACAAAGGCTTTTTATCATTTCCCTTCAATTTGGCGAGGTATTCGATATCCGCATCAAGAAAATGAAAGTCCTCAAGAAAATCGCTCAGGTATGAAAGGCCGCAATTAATGGTATACCCGCTATTGAAAGGATTCTCACGGAAGAAAAGGTTAAAGACACTGGGCGTTTCAGCTTTTCCGTTTTTCCAGTAACCATAGGCCATAGTGATCTGGTATAAATCCGTAAGGAGGTTCAGGGAAGGTTTATACAGGTCACGAACAATATTCATTGGTCCGGGGTTTCATCAAAAATAATCCGGCCGCAAGGGAAAAATTCCTTATAAGGGAATTATTTCTATGCGGCCGGACCTGTGAATCGGGATTTCCTATACAAGCTCCATCTGGGACTCCTTTATCTCGATGTTGTGATACACCTTCTGAACATCGTCATTGTCTTCAATGGCCTCAATGAATTTCATCACCTGTATCAGCGCTTCATTATTCAGGGCGATCGTCGTCTTGGGGATACGCTGCAGTTCCGCCGTTTCGGTTTCAATATTCATTTCCTCCAGCTTTTTATTCACCTTGCCGAAATCTTCCATGGAGGTAGTCACATTCACATAATCATCATCAATTTCAATATCCTCGGCACCGGCATCGATCAGCTCAAGCTCAAACTCTTCTTCGTTAAAATTCTCCGGAACATGAAAAGTAAATACGCCCTTCCTGTCGAATATGAATTCAAGGGAGCCCTTGGTGCCCAGCGAACCGCCGTACTTGTTAAAAAGAGCACGTACGGCTGATACGGTTCGGTTCAGGTTATCGGTAAGACATTCTACGAAAACGGCCACCCCATGACTTCCATATCCTTCATAGAATACTTCCTCATAGTGGCTGGCATCCGCCCCGGAAGCTTTTTTAATGGTTCTTTCAATATTATCCTTGGGCATGTTGGCACCCTTGGCATTCTGTACAGCCAGTCGTAACCTGGGGTTATTCAGGGGATCGCCTGAACCACCCTCTTTGACTGCAATGGCAATTTCTTTGATTAGCTTGGTAAAAAGTTTGCCTCTTTTGGCATCGAGAGCGCCTTTCTTTCTCTTGATGGTTGACCATTTAATATGTCCTGACATAAAATTTTTTGTTATTCTTCCGTAAAGTTAAAATCTTGTCACCAGATTATAAAATCCCATGAATTATTGCGGTACTGTAACAACTGATTTTTTAAACATTAAATTAAGTACCACACCCAGTACCGCCAGAAGCATTCCGGCATAGGTAACAAGGTTATAGGTTTCATGAAACATTAAAAATCCGAAAAGCAGGGCATATACGATATTTACGTACTGAAGATTGGCTACACGGGATATCCTTTCTTCCTGGTATGCTCTTGTCATATAATACTGGGCAATTTGGGTCAAAACACCTATAGCGATCAATAAAAACCAATCGAAACCTGCGGGCAATTTCCACTCAAATCCTGTCAGGATACCGGTTACCGGGATGGTCATCATCGGAAAATAAAGGATAATAACCGTTGGATCCTCTTTTTTCCCGAGTTT
>JBJKSY010000159.1:0-2624 GCA_046703645.1 Cyclobacteriaceae bacterium | reverse complement strand
ATTGGTAGTATCAATCCCCTTCACAAGATCGCTTGTTGCGGTGCTGAAGAACTCCTTGCTCGCATTAGCCGGCATCTGGACTTCTTCCGTCCTGCTCCATAATTCTTTACCCTGGAAATCTTCTATTCTCATTTTCAATTCGGCATTAAGGGGGGATTGAAGATCGGAGACCACATCTACTGAAAAATGGTTATTATGGTCAAGGGGAACAACAATCACGGGATTGAAGGCTTTCTTTGCAAAATAATAAAATGCCTTGGGCCGGTTAAGGTAATCGAGGCAGGACCAGGAAGCCACCGGCCAGACATCATTGAGCTGCCAGAAAAGGCTTCCCATGGTATAGGGCATCCGGCTGCGGTGAATTTCCAGGCCCAATTGCATACCTTCAGCCTGCAGAACCTGGGAAAGATAAATATAAGAATCGAAATCCTTTGGAGGGCGGTAATCCATTTGCATGTACTTGGTAATCACCCCGTTTCCTCCCATTGCCTTATTATGTGCTTTCATCACATCCGATTTCATATCCCTGTCCTGTTCCTTTGTAAAGGAATCGACCGTTTCCTTGCCGGGCCAGGCCTGGAAACCGTGTTCGCTGAAAAAATGAGAAGTAAAATCATAGTACCCGGAAAAAGGGAGGTTCAGGTAGGCTATATAAAAATGCATGTCTCCTGATTGCGGCTTATCGAAAGTAGCCGGTTTATCATATCCGCCCATGGGGGAAGAAGGCCAGTAATCATGGAAATCGCTGTCATAGGTTTTGATAGCCTGAGGGATGATGTTATAATATAATTCCTTATATGCATTTTCCACTCGTTCTGTAACTCCCGGGTTTATACTGTCAGGTTTTGGCAGGTATGGCAGCAGGGCTTTCATCAGGTTGCTATTATCATCGAATGGAAGTCCGAAATATTTTTTCTCCAGGATATTCCAGATCATATTGGTTTCATTGTTTCCGCACCACAGGGCAATACTGGGATGGTTCCTGATCCTGAGAATATTGTCCTTAATTTCCATCCTTATGGATTCGTAGAATTCCGGGAGATCCGGCAACTGGTTGATGGCAAAAGCGAAATCCTGCCAGACCATAATACCCAGGGAATCGCAAAGGTCATAGAAAATATTTTTTTCATAGATGCCCCCGCCCCAGACCCTGAGCATGTTCATATTCGCCATGGCGGCTTTTACCAACTCGTCCCTGTAATGTTCATCGGTTACCCGGGAAGGAAAAACATCCGAAGGAATATAATTTGCCCCCTTGGCAAAAACAGGTACCCCATTCACCTCGAAATAGAATGAATGCCCTCCGTCCGCTTCCTCTTTTCTGATAAGCCTGATGGTCCTGAATCCTGTTCTGACTTCCCTGCGGTCGATCTTTTCATTATTTAAGGCAAGGTCCTCTGTAAAAGTATAAACCGGGTGAGCCCCCAGACCATTTGGCCACCAGATAGCAGGATCTTCGATTTTAAACGGAATCGTAATGTTATTGATCCCGATATGAAGATCGACATCCATCTTTTTCAGGGATTCCGTTTTACCGTTAAATGTATAGGATAGATCAATTTTGGCCCTGACTTCTGAATCGGAGTTGACCGTTACTAAAGCAGATCCATCCACCTCCTTGTCCGATAACTGGTCCTGGTGGATTTCAAGGGATTGTATGCGGGCCTGGTTCCATGCCATCAGATAAACAGGTTTCCATATTCCGCTGGTGGTCAGCTTCGGACCCCAGTCCCACCCGTACATATAGGCCGCTTTCCTTGTATAAGCTTCCGTGGAAGGCCAGTCGCTGATTGTGAATTCCATATTATACCCGATTGGAGCCTCAAGATCAAACTTATCCCGGGTCAGCAATCCCATGACCACCGGTGAATGAAACAATATTCTTAGCTCGTTATCTCCCTCCTTAAGGATCCCTCTTACATTAACCTGCCAGTCGCGGAACATATTATCGGCTGAAAGGACAAGGCTGTCATTGACATAAAGGTCGGCATAGGTATCCAGACCTTTAAATTCAAGTACCTGGTTTTGCTTTTCAAGAACCGATGGATCGACGTTGAAACGTTTCTTATATTCCCAGGAATACTTATCGATCCACTGGAGTTTGGATTCGTTATCCCTGTAAAAGGGATCCGGGATCAGCTTGTTTGCCAGCAGGTCGGTATGAACGCAACCGGGCACCGTGGCCGGGTACCAGTCACTCGAACCCACCCTGTGGAATTTCCAATCCTTACCGATATCCTTTTTCAGAAGCTGTGAATAGCCGGGAACCGTAAATAATACTGCAATGCAAAAAACCACCGGTATTTTCAGGTATTTTAAAGGTTTCATATTTTTTAAAAATTGAAAATGCAAATAATTGTGTATATTTTACACAATAATATAAATTTATCCAGAAGAAAAAAGAGGAACCCTGATTTATTTAAATAAAACTGCATGAGTCCCGAAAAAGAAATGAAGGATTTTATCCTACACGGGCATAATAAGTACCTGCCGCATATTTCCGTCGACTGTGCAATATTCGGGTATCATGGCGGACAGCTTAAGATCCTTTTAACAAGGTGGAAAAATATGCAGGGCTGGTGCCTTCCCGGGGGCTATATTGAGAGAAAAGAAACGCTTGATGA
>JBJKSY010000158.1:0-9306 GCA_046703645.1 Cyclobacteriaceae bacterium | reverse complement strand
TCCATATCCGTCGGTATATAATAGACATTCAGTTCGATGGCGTCAGCGCCTGCTTTTTCCATTTCCTTTGCGTATTCGGTCCAGCCACCCAGGGTGCTTCCGTTCAGGCTTGCGATAATAGGAATTTTAACGGTTTCCTTGGCTTTCCGGATATGGTTCAGATATTCTTCCGGGCCCATTTTATACTCATCCAGGTCAGGAAAGTAGGAAAGCGATTCCGCATAACTTTCCGTACCATGGGTGGTATGGAAATGCAGTTCATGCTGCTCAAGCCGGATCTGTTCTTCAAACAGTGAATAAAGTATCACAGCGCCGGCCCCGGCGTCTTCCATCATTTTGATGTTCTGGATGTATTCGGATAGAGGAGATGCTGACACTACCAGAGGAGACCTCAGTGTCATGCCCATATATTTCGTTTTAAGATCCATTGTCAAGATATTTTTTAATTTATGAATTTTGATGATTTAATACTTCCTCATAAGTCCTGTCGGCCAGGTATTTAAAATATTTATACCTTGCGTTAGCCTTTTCCTGGGCCATTCTGAAATACTCTCTGGCGAGCTCGGGCTTGGTCTTTGTAAGCATCTTGAACCGGGTTTCCATTTCCATGTATTCCTCAACTGTTGCGCCCGTTCGTGGTCTGGAATCCAGTGACAGAGGATTCTTGCCTTCTTTTACATTATCAGGATTGTACCTGTAAAGGATCCACTGACCCGAATCAACGGCAGCTTTCTGGTTCTTAAGCGGTGAGTTCATATCGATACCGTGTGCTATACAGTGTGAATAGGCAATAATAATGGATGGCCCGTCGTATTTTTCCGCCTCAATGAAGGCTTTCAGGGTCTGTTCATCCTTGGCCCCCATGGCTACGGTAGCTACATAAACGGATTCATAGGCCATTGCCATCATTCCAAGGTCTTTCTTGAAGGTGGATTTACCGCTCGCGGAGAATTTGGCAATGGCGCTCAACGGGGTTGATTTGGAGGTCTGTCCTCCGGTATTTGAATAAACTTCAGTATCAAGCACCAGCACATTTACATTTTTACCGGAAGCAAGTACATGATCAAGTCCGCCATAGCCTATATCATATGCCCAGCCATCACCGCCGATGATCCATACTGATTTTTTAACCAGGTAATCGGCCACTGACAGGAGTCTGCCGGCTGCCGGCGTATTGATCTTTTTCAGTTTTTCTTTTAACGATTCCACACGTTTACGCTGATCAAAGATGTCGGATTCATCAACCTGATTTGCATTCAGCAGGGCCGTAACCAGGTCATCTCCGACTTCCGAAGCAAATTCCTTTACCAGGGTTTCTGCTATTACCTTCTGTTTGTCGATGGCCATTCTGAATCCCAGTCCGAATTCAGCATTGTCTTCAAACAGGGAATTAGACCATGCCGGTCCTCGCCCGTCTTTGTTGACCGACCAGGGAGTGGTAGGCAGGTTTCCTCCATAGATGGAAGAGCACCCGGTAGCATTGGCAACAATGGTCCTGTCGCCGAACAGTTGTGAAACCAGTTTTACATAAGGAGTTTCCCCGCAACCCGAACAGGCTCCGGAGAACTGGAACAAGGGCTGCTGGATCTGCTGTGTTCTTACTTTATCAATTTCATATTTGCTCCTGTCAAGATCAGGAATTCCCAGGAAATATTCCCAGTTGACGGCTTCCTGCTCGCGAAGCGGGAGCTGTGGCTCGAGATAAAGCGCTTTTTTGCTCTTATCGAATTTGTTTTTGGCCGGGCAGACTTCCACGCAAACCCCGCAACCTGTACAATCCTCGGGAGCGATCTGGATGGAATATTTCAATCCGTCCTTGAATTCCTTGTCCCTGGGCACTGCGCTCTTGAATGTCTTCGGGGCACCCTTCAGGTGTTTTTCATCATATACCTTGATCCTGATGGTGGCATGAGGGCAAACCATCGGGCATTTGCCGCACTGGATACAGGTTTCTTCATCCCAGACCGGTATCTGCAGGGCAATATTCCTTTTTTCATATTGAGTTGAACCGCTGGGGTAAGTGCCATCCTTCGGGAAGACGCTTACCGGGAGATCGTCGCCGTTGCCTGCTATGATCTTACCGATTACATTCTTAACGAATTCGGGTGAATCTTCGGGAACCGGGGGACGGAGTTTGAAATTGCCTTTCGGTTTATCGGGAACTTTAAGTTCATGCATGTGAGATAAGGTGTTATCCACAGCCTGCAGGTTCATATTTACAATTGCATCGCCTTTTTTTCCGTAGGTCTTTTTGATAGACTGTTTGATGGCGGCTATAGCTTCATCAAATGGCAGTATTCCGGAAATTGCGAAGAAGCAAACCTGCATCACCGTATTGATCCTTCTTCCCATGCCGCTGTCTTCGGCAACTTTCTGGGCGTCGATATTATAAACTTTGAGTTTCTTGCTTATGATATGTTCCTGGATGGATACAGGTATATTATCCCAGATCTCCTCGTTCGAGAACGGAGAATTGATCAGGAATACCCCTCCCGGAACCAGGTATTTTGTCATGTCATACTTTTCGAGAAAAACCGACTGATGACAGGCGACAAAATTGGCCTTGCTTATCAGGTAAGGTGCCCGTATCTGGCGGGGACCAAACCTCAGATGCGAGGTGGTAATGGTGCCTGCCTTCTTAGAATCATAAACAAAATAACCCTGGGCATAATTCGGAGTGTTTTCACCGATGATCTTTATGGAGTTTTTGTTGGCGCCTACCGTACCGTCCGAACCCAGTCCAAAGAACATGGCCCTTACAACATCTTTCGATTCAATATCAAATTCCGGATCAAAATCAAGGCTGGTATGCGTAACATCATCGTTGATGCCGACCGTAAAATGATTCTTGGGTTTTGCCTGTGAAAGGTTATCCAGTACTGCTTTCACCATGCTCGGAGTAAATTCCTTGGAAGAGAGGCCATATCTCCCGCCTACTACTTTTGGAGCGGACTTCAATTTCCCGTAACCTTCGCCAATCCCTTCGTTAAGGGCATTTACTACATCCAGGTAAAGAGGTTCACCGGATGCACCGGGTTCCTTGGTCCTGTCGAGCACGGCTATACCTTTAACTGTTGCAGGCAGGGCTTCCATGAACCTCTTAATATCGAATGGCCTGTAAAGCCTTACTTTTATAACACCTACTTTTTCACCTTTCTCAGTAAGATAATTTACAGTATCCTCGGCTGTTTCAGTGGAGGAAGCCATCAGGATAACTACCCTTTCCGCTTCGGGGTGACCATGGTATTCAAATAACTTATATTTACGGCCGGAAAGTTTGGCAAACTGGTCCATTTTCGCCTGCACGATGTCAGGGCATTTATCATAGAAGGTATTTACCGTTTCCCTGTTCTGGAAGAAAACGTCAGGGTTCTGAGCGGTACCGCGGATAAAAGGATGATCCGGTGATAAAGATCTTTCCCTGTGGGCCTGGATCAGGTCCATATTGATCATTTCACGCATTACTTCTTCAGGAACAACTTCAATCTTCGAGACTTCATGTGAAGTTCTGAAACCATCGAAGAAATGAACAAAAGGAACCCGGGCTTCGAGCGTGGATGCCTGGGCGATAAGACCGAAGTCCATCACTTCCTGCACGGATCCGGCAGCAAGAAATGCAAAACCGGTTGTGCGGGCAGCCATGACATCGCTGTGATCACCGAAAATTGACAAAGCATGCGTGGCTATTGTACGTGCAGAGATGTTAAATACGGTCGATGTGAGTTCACCGGCTATTTTAAACATGTTCGGGATCTTAAGCAGCAATCCCTGTGAAGCCGTAAAGGTTGTTGTAAGGGCACCTGCCTGCAGCGATCCGTGAACTGCGCCGGCAGCACCGCCTTCACTCTGCATCTCAACAACCGATGGGACATCCCCCCAGATATTTTTTATTCCTTTGGAGGACCATTCATCGGCCCATTCTCCCATATTTGACGAGGGAGTAATAGGATAAATGGCGCAAACTTCATTAACTCGGTAAGCCACATACGCAGCAGCCTCGTTACCGTCGATGGTTATATACGTTTTATCTTTCATTTGAAACTATAAAAAATATTAATTGATTTTGTGAAAAATTCATTATAAAATAATAAATAAGGAATCGTAAAGTTACCCTGACCCAATGTCAAAAAAGTTGACATTTGTCAGTTTAACTTATTTAAATCCGGCTATTCTCAGGTAAGTTTTTTGCTGAGATATTCCTGATAGGCAGCAGAAAACATTTTCTGGATATACTTGCCGATGATATCGAATTCAAGATTTATTTTATACCCTTCTTTCAGGTGCCTGAAATTGGTATGCTCCCAGGTAAAGGGAATGATGGTAACACGAAAACTGCCTTCTTTGCAGTTGAAAGCCGTTAAACTGACACCATTCACACAAATGGAACCTTTTTCAACAAGAATATTCCCCGTCGTTTTGAAATCATAGGAGAAGTCAAAAAGCCAACTGCCTTCCAGGGCTTCAACACGTGTGCAAATACCGGTCTGATCGACGTGCCCCTGAACCATGTGACCATCGAAACGGTATTCGGATAACATGCTTCTTTCCAGATTTACATAATCGCCCTTTTTCAGATCGCCAAGATTGGATTTCAGGAGCGTCTCCTGAACCGCTGTTACGGAATACAACCCATGGCTGATATCGGTAACGGTGAGGCAAACACCATTGTGGGAAAGACTCTGGTTAACATGCAATTCCCCTGTAAGCGGGGATTCAAAATAAAAGATTTTATTGGTTCCGTCTAATTTAATGTCGGCCAGCCTGGCCATGGATTCAACGATACCCGTGAACATATTTCAGGAATTAATAAAAAAAAATTTATCGCCGTAAAATTAATGATTCGCGACAGCAAAGGTTAGCTTTCGGGGGTTTTCTTATCGGTAAGATCATAGATTTTACGCAGAGGATGCTTGAATACCATTTTAAGGCTGGTCCGCACAATTTCACCCATATTCCTGCATTTCAGGAATTCATTGTCCTTATACAAAGCAGCCAGTTCTTCCTTCAGCAGGTTTTCATTTTCAGGAAGTGAGATCGTGTCGGAGGCCATGGCATCAAGCAGCGGGCCCAGGTATGCATTGGATGACCTGATCCGGTTCGCTATCAGCGAACGTTCCTCCTTCTGGTACTGTAATTCCACTTCCCTTCCCATATATTTCATGCCCAGTTGGATAAGGGGGTTGTTTTGCCTGTAATACTGGGGCTGGTAGATGGCTCTTCGTCCTTCATAGGATTGCTGGTCGAAATCGATGGCCTTTATCCTGTAGTGCTGATCGTCAAAGTCGGGGATCATTTCCACAACGAAGTTGCTGGAATGCATATCGCCCAGCAAACGTACGAGACAGCGTTCATTGAATTTGATGAATTCCTTTGCAAGACGCAGTACGTTCGTTCTCGGGTCTTTGAGATAGGTTCTGAAAAAATCGTCACCAGGAATACCCTGGATATGTTCCTCGATCAGGGTTTCGCCATCTACAAGAAAATTGACTTTATTGGGTGATAATAAATGTTCAAGTTCAAGTCCGTATATCCTTGAAGCATCTGCAATCTTTACATAATAATAATCAAAAAGGTCATTAATCCTGTTCATGATCCTTACCCGGAAAGGACGGGTGTTACCGTATACGCATACATCCACCCGGTCCACGAAAAGATGTTCCATCACGGAAATATCGCCGCCTGCTTTCAGGATGGCATAAATCATTTTCAGGGAATCATGGATCGGCTTTTCCTCGCTGTAATGATAAAATACGGTTTCCCAGAGGGTATCTTTCCCATTCCTGTCGATCAAAGGAATGGAAGAATTATATCGGGTCAAATCGCTATAGCCGATCCCCAGCTTCTTTCCACGGCCATACAGGTTGATATATTTCCGCAGTGGCGGGTTTATTTTGAAAATCTTTTTTTTCTTGGAAATCAGCGCCATAGGTAATGAAATGTCATATAAATATACCGAAAATCAATCTGTGGAGTCAATGAGGTCAGTGAGAATGATCGACTCGGTTCTGTCGAGCCAGGCACGGAATTTTTCCTGAACAGGCTGGTAGTTTTCAAGGTGATGAAGAAGACTGGAAATATTGAAGGAAGATTCCCTGATACCTGCACCGGCATTGACGGCATCTATGGCATTACAGGCCTGTTCGTACTGTCCTTCCACGGGGATCATCAGCACAGGTTTTCCGAGGTACATGGCCTCACAGATGGATTCAAATCCTGCAGTGGTCACAAGACCCCGGCACCGGGCCATCATATCCATGAATTTTTGAGCATTGAGCTGGTGAAAGGTCAGGGTCCGGTGATAAACTTTCTCCTCAGGCTCGCCTTTTTTATCCCAGAAACAATGTACCTCGATGTCCTTGTTGGTTTCATGCCATTTGATGAGCTGACTGCTGTAGCCGTCATTTACCATATAAGCAAGGATAAAGGAACTCTCAGTGGGAACGAGGTCTTTCAGGTCACTGCGCAAAAGAGGAGGACAGATCAGCAAATTGCCGGATAACGACTTATTGTATTCACCGAAAGAAAGCGCCAGCTTTTTATAAGCCTTCACCGAATTAAGCCTGTTATTCATTTTAAACAGGAAACGGTCTACCGGGAATCCGGGAGCAAATGGGAAAAGGGGATGAGCAGCCAGGAACTGATGGCCTACCGGGACATGCCTGGGCTCCGGCCGGAAGAACAAATAATAAAATCCGCACAGGAATTCATAAAAATTTATAATGAAGTCGGGATGCTGTTCTTTCACAACCCTGTTGATATGTTTCAGGCTCTTGTAATATAACGGAAGGTATTTGATATTGTGGATCACCGACGGTATCAGCCGTATTCGTTTATTGGCTTTGTCCGAAACGAAATTCGGGCTGTCGATCATTTCCACCGGACAGTTGAAACTCCTGAGAAAATATTCCGGCACTGTCCGGCGTTTGCTTTTACCGATGAAAATATGGGTTACCTGGTGCCCTGCCTTTGTCAAAATATTATACAGGCTGATAGCCTGGGTCATATGTCCTCTTCCTTCACCTTGAACAAGAAAGATGAACTTTTTACTTTTGATCATAAATCCTTATTAAAGAATCCGGAAATTCGGGGCAGAAAACAACTGGTCAGAGGCAAACACCTGCCTTATTTTTCATTCCTTTTAGCGTCGATATAGGAAACCGCATCTTTTACTGTGGCAAATTTTTCGGCGTCGCTGTCAGGTATTTTTATATCAAAGGCCTGTTCAAATTCCATGACCAGTTCAGCATAATCCAGGGAATCGATGCCGAGGTCCTTGATAAAATTAGCGTCCTGAGTGACTTCGGTGGGGGAAATTCCCATTTTATCGACCAGAATTTTGGTTATTACTTCTTCGGTGCTTTTCATAAATTCCTATAATTGCTCAAATAAAGTCCAAGTATATTAAATTTCCCGTTTGTATCTACTTCCGGCAGCACAAAAATATTAAAAACGCAGAATAAATTCCGTTCCTTCATCAATCTTCGATTTTACGGAAATTGTGCCCAGGTGTTGCCGCATAATTTGCTTTGAAAGGCTTAGCCCGATTCCTGAACCGTTCTTTTTGGTTGTGTAGAACGGAATAAATATTTTAGATTGGGCCTCCTCGTCTATTCCAGGGCCATTATCCCTGACGGAGATCAGAATATTTTTCTTCTCATTATTATATGCCATCAGATGAATTTGACTGTTCTCGGTATCTTCAAGCGCCTGAATGGCGTTTTTAATCAGGTTGATCAAAACCTGTTCAATCAGTTCCTGATCGATTTTGATCTTTAAGTCATTCGGGGTTATGGATCTTTCGAACCGGATATGTTTTTCTTCTATTTCCGGCCCCATGAGCTTATCGATATGATCGAACAGGTCTTTGACGACCACCTCGCTGAATTTAATTTTTGGAATATGAGTGAGGCTTCTGAAGTCTGTGACGAACCTGATCAGTCCGTCGCTTCTTTTTTGAATGGTCTGGATGGCCAGGTGAAGGTCATCCATCTGGTCCCGGGTCATTTCGCAATGATCGCTTCCTGAAGTAAGATAACCTTTGAGATCCTCCTCTATTGTATTGGCCAGTGAAGATATGGGGGTTACGGAATTCATGATCTCGTGTGTTAATACACGCACCAGCTTCTGCCAGGCTTCCATTTCATTCTCTTCCAGTTCCGACTGTATGTTCTGGAGAGATACAAGCTTGAACTCCTCACCCTGCAGCGACAATTCAATGGCAAATACCGAAAGGCGGATGGTTTCTTCAGGATGTATAATTTTAATAAGATCACGTCCCCCGGTCCGTAACCTCAGGAAGCTGTCAACAAGGAGATCGCTCAGTGTTCTGAGTTCGTTCACATTCCGTATATGACTTACCCTGAAAAATTTTTTTGCAGCCGTATTTATTATCTGGATATCCCCGTTTTTGTTGAAGGTGACGATTCCAATCCCGATATGCTGAACAATGGTCTTCAGGTACTGGTATTTGGCATCTTTTTCAGAAGATTTTTTACGAATGTCATGCAGAAGAGTGTTATAATGTTCCCCCGGGGATCGGGGATCATCAAATTCACCTTCTTCTTCCTTGGTATTTCCGGGAGTGTTTCCCTTTTTCAGGGAATTATAGAATTCTGCTGCCGCGGGATTTGACCGCTCAATGAACTTGATCAATGAAACGATCTGGATACCGGCAAGGGTCACAACAAGGATAATGGTTACGGCAAAGGCCTTACTGCTGATTAGATTCGACAACAATATTACAGTAAGGGTTATGACGATAACCCGTAAAATTATATTGAATCTGAAATTATTAAAGACCATATTTTTCCAGCCTCCTGTAAAGAGAAGCCCGTGTCAATCCGAGCTCTTTGGCAGCTTTTGAGATATTACCATTGTGTTTGTTGATCGCCTTGAGAATTGTATTTTTTTCCACTTCATCAAGGGCAAGGGAGTTTTCCTCACCGGGATCGGTCAGCTCGTTGGCCTGGGCAAGAAAGAAAAAGTCTTCCGGGTTCAGTGAACTGGATTCGCTCATGATCACCGCCCTTTCGATTGCATGCTGCAATTCGCGAACGTTCCCCGGCCATTTATATTTCTGCAGTTTCTTGATGGTCGTCACCGGGATATGCTTTACCGGCTTCCTGTACTTTTTACAATAAAGGTCGATGAAGTGCTCGGTAAGCAGGGGAATATCTTCCGATCTTTCACGAAGCGGGGGAAGGTGAATTTCCACGGTGTTGATACGGTATAGCAGGTCCTGTCGGAACTGGCTGTCCCTTACCATGTCATAAATAGGCATGTTGGTGGCGCATATCAGCCTTATGT
>JBJKSY010000157.1:0-2498 GCA_046703645.1 Cyclobacteriaceae bacterium | reverse complement strand
CACAGGGGCAGGCTCAGTTCGCAGGATTTAATATCCTCAAGACTGGAAATCGGAGGCTTGCCGGTCCGGATATGTTCGATAAATTGATCTATAATCTCAGGATCTCCCTGGACAAGAATATGAACAGCATCATTCCGGTTTTCCACCCAGCCTTTCAGTCGAAATTCCTTTGCCAGCCTGTAGATGAAAGGCCGGAAACCTACGCCCTGCACCACTCCTCTTATGGTTATCTCGCGGGTGATATGGTTTTCATTTGCCGTCATTACTAAAAAATGATCCTTCTTCCAAAAATCAGTCTTTGCCTGTTATCATGGTTATTTGGTCCTTCAACATTTTATGATTTTTCATCACCATTTACCTGGTAATCAGGCTCATAAAAATAATTTGAAAATTCAAAAAAAAATTTGCCTTAAATCATACTTCTTAAACACAAAATAACGTATTATTACGGCCAAATGTAAGAAATATTTTTTATTTTTTACGTATTATGTTACATACATAACTTTTTTTTAAATGCCTTCAAGCGATAAAATATACAGGTTACTTAATTATAAAAACCTGCTTTACAGGCTCCGGTCAATAGGTTTTGTCAAGGTGTTTTCCGATAATATTGCTGATTCACTGGATATCTCTCCTTCGCTGGTAAGAAAGGATTTCCGCGAGTTCGGGATTACAGGTACGCAGAAGGGCGGATACAAGGTCGAATCGGTAATTGAGAGCATCAATACCATTCTCGGGAAAACCAGGAATCACAAGGTGATCGTGATCGGTGCGGGCCGGCTGGGACAGGCCCTGGTAGACTACCCGGGATTTTCACAGGATAAGATCATCATTTCGGCCGTATTTGATTCGGACCCTGAAAAGATCAATGAAAACAGTAATGTTCCGGTGTTGCCCATATCAAGGCTAACGGAATATGTTCATAAGCATAAAATTGAGCTGGCGGTATTGACGGTTACCGAAGCATCGGCCCAATCCTGCTTTGATCTGCTGATCACTTCGGGGATCAAGGGAATTCTTAATTTTACGTCATTCACCGTAAAAGATGACAATACGGTCATTATCAATATCAATATCGGGCATGAGCTTGAGAACCTGATATTTTCAATAATGAACAAATGATAGACTTTTTAACCATAAAAATTTTTTTATATGAGCGCGGATGTCAAATCCATACTGGAAAAATACGGGCATGATGAAACGCGGCTCATGGATATCCTTCACGATATCCAGGAAGCCCGGGGCTACATTCCGGATGAAGCGGTCAGTGAAATTGCCGAAGGGCTGACCCTCTCGGAATCGGATGTAATCCAGACTATTTCTTTTTATCATTTTTTTTCACAAAAACCGCGGGCCAGGTACAATATTTACCTGAACAACAGCGCTGCTGCCTACCTGATGGGAAGGGCGGAAGTAGCCTCGGCATTTGAAACGGCTGCCGGCTGTAAATTCGGTGAAGTGACTCCCGACGGGCTTATCGGCCTGTACAACACCTCAGGGATCGGGATGAATGACCAGGAGCCTGCAGCCATTATCAATAACAAGATCTTTACAAGGCTTACAAAATTCCGGGTGAAGGAAATCGTGCGTGATATGAAGGCGGGGAAGAACGTGAGCGATATGTATGATCTTGCGCTGGGTGACGGGAATAATAATTCCGAATTGGTCCAGTCCATGGTTTTGAACAATATCAGGAAAAGAGGGGTGGTTCTTGCCAGGGATTTTGAACAGGGATCGGCCCTGAAAAAGCTGGTAACCATGTCGCCGGAATTCGTAATTGAAGAAGTTAAATACTCCAATATACGGGGACGCGGCGGAGCCGGATTTCCCACCGGAATGAAATGGGAATTCTGCCGTAAGTCACCCGGGGAAAAGAAATACATATTCTGCAATGCCGATGAAGGAGAGCCCGGCACATTCAAGGACCGCGTGGTGTTGACGGAACATCCCGAGCTTCTGATCGAAGGGATGACCATTGCTGCTTATGCAGTCGGTGCAGAAGAAGGGATCATCTATTTAAGGTATGAATACAAATACCTTCAGAAATTCCTGGAAGATGTGCTTCAGATAGCCAGAGACAGGAATTTTCTTGGAAAAAATATCCAGGGAAGGAAAAATTTCAATTTCGATATCCGGATCCAGTTCGGTGCCGGGGCCTATGTATGCGGGGAAGAAACCGCACTGATCGAATCGGCGGAAGGAAAACGCGGCGAGCCCCGCGACAAACCGCCGTTCCCTGTTGAAAAAGGTTACAGGAACATGCCCACTGTGGTCAACAATGTTGAGACACTGTGTTCCATCACGCGGATCATATTGAACGGCGGCGCCTCGTTCAGGACAATCGGCACCAAGGATTCGACAGGTACAAAGATCCTGAGCGTTTCCGGTGATTGCCGTTTCCCCGGGGTATATGAAGTGGAATGGGGATTCTCCGTAAATGACATCCTTGAAATGGTCGGCGCTGAGAATATCCAGGCCGTACAGGTGGGAGGCCCTTC
>JBJKSY010000156.1:0-4048 GCA_046703645.1 Cyclobacteriaceae bacterium | reverse complement strand
GTACCTACTTTTAATATTGTCAAGATATTATTATATGCTTTCATGTTTGTGGCGATTTTCCCGTATCTCCCCGGGTCAGATTCTGAAATATTCAGGGGGGTATCCGTATTTCTGGGGATTTTGTTTTCCCTGGGATCATCGGCGGCTATATCAAACGCCATTGCAGGTCTTGTAATAACCTATATGCGTCCATTCAAAATCGGCGACCGTATCAAGATCGGTGAAGTGACCGGTGATGTCATAGAAAAATCATTGCTGGTGACTCGTGTCCGCACCATAAAAAATGAGGAAATTACCATTCCAAATTCATCTGTGCTGTCGGGTCATACAATCAATTATACCACCTCAGCAAAAGATCTGGGGCTTATTTTATATACCACGGTCACAATTGGCTATAGTGTTCCCTGGCAAAAAATTCATGAATTATTAATAAATGCTGCAATGTCCACTCCGGGGATCAGCAAAGATGAAACCAGGAAACCTTTTGTACTGCAAACCAGTCTAGACGATTTTTATGTTTCCTATCAGATTAATGCCTACACAGGTGAATCAAATCAGATGGCGAGAATTTATTCGGATCTTCACCGGAATATCCAGGATAAATTCAATGAGGCAGGCGTTGAGATTATGTCCCCGCACTATCAGGCCAGCAGGGACGGAAATGCAACAGCCATACCTCCTCATTATCTGCCAAAAGACTACATGACTCCATCATTCAATATAAAAATAAGAACACAGGACAAAGAGAATAATATGTAAACCTGTCTGCATTTAACACCGGATTTTTTTTGCCCTTCCATCCCCAGGACCAGTAGAAAGTTTTCGTCATTATTACCGGCCCATCTTTATAAAATATTTATATCTGACCTCAAAAAATTTATACTGCATTTATAACTAACCGGCCAATTTTGTATCGTAAAAAATTCCATTTAAATGGTTTCGATCAATTCAATTCTCAATGCCGCATTAATTTTTGAAGAAATCAAAGTCAGGGATAAATTTCTCAACAATGAGTCTGCTTATACCATTGGAATCTTCATCTCAGTATTGTTATTAGGTTACCTTGTCTATGCACTCTTCAAGCCTGAGAAATTCTGATAGATTATCTCAATAATTACGTGTCTGCCGTATCATGAAAGCAAGATATATATTACGATCTATTATGACGAGTCAGACATCCTGAAATATTGAAAACCAATCATCTCGATGTACCTGTTACGGGAAAATAAAATGATAAATATCCGGGTCAATCCGATTGAAGTGAAAAATCATTATTCAATGTTAAGGGAGGCTGTTTTTATTCTGGAGTTCTTCGGCGGCCTGGTGCTTTTATTTCTTATCGGATATCTGGCCGGAAAAATCCTCAAGCTGGATAAGCATATCAAAAAGCTATATAATTCAAAATGAAAACACACGAAATCGTTCAGGTTATTTTATATATAATCGTATTAACCGGGCTGACCCCCGTGGTCGGATATTATCTTTTCCGTGTATTCGACGAGAAAAATCCCATGCGGTTGCCCGTCCTGTCATGGCTTGAGAAAATCATTTATAAACTGGGTAAGGTAGATCCATTAAAGGAATCAAACTGGAAACATTATACACGGGATTTGATTTTATTCAATATTTCCGGATTCCTGGCCCTGTTTTTTCTTCAAATGTCACAGCAATGGCTCCCTCTGAATTTTCAGCACCTCCCAAATGTTACATGGCATTCCTCATTCAATACAGCGGTGAGTTTCATGACCAATACGAACTGGCAGGGATATGCAGGAGAAACTACTATGAGTTACCTTACACAGATGGCAGGCCTTGCAGTGCAGAATTTTGTTAGCGCTGCCACTGGGATTGCTGTCTTGCTGGCCCTTATCAGGGGAATTGCCCGCAAATCGACTTCTTTCATAGGAAACTTCTGGGTTGACCTTACCCGGTCTACTGTTTTTGTCCTTCTTCCCTTTTCCATAATCCTATCGGTTTTTTTGATCAGCCAGGGAACCATTCAGAACTTCAGAAATTATGTTAAGGTAAATACGCTTGAAGGAACTGATCAAATAATCCCTCAGGGGCCGGCTGCCTCTCAGATTGCGATAAAACAGATCGGAACCAATGGCGGCGGGTTTTTCAATACTAACAGTGCTCATCCTTACGAGAACCCTACCCCATTCAGCAATTTCATTGAAATGCTGTCCATCCTTTTGATTCCATCAGCCCTGACATTCATGTATGGAAAAAGTATCCATTCAAAACGTCATGGCTGGACAGTCTTTCTTATTATGCTTATCATGTTTGTTTCCGGGCTGAGTTTGTCTCTGTATTCGGAATATTCCGGCAACCGGGTTCTGGATACACACAGGAACATGGAAGGCAAGGAGACCCGGTTCGGCATTACCAACAGCGTGATCTGGTCGGTAGCCACGACTGATGCTTCAAATGGTTCCGTGAATTCCATGCATGACAGCCTTTCTCCCATAGCCGGAATGGTTTCCATGATCAATATCATGCTGGGGGAAGTTATTTTCGGCGGAGTAGGTGTCGGGTTGATGGGGATGATATTATTCATTATTCTGACAGTTTTTATTGCCGGTCTTATGGTTGGAAGAACACCCGAGTATCTTGGAAAAAAAATAGAGGCATTCGAAGTACAAATGTCTATACTTGCCATACTACTTCCATGTTTTGCCATTCTAGTTACCACGGCCTGGGCATCAGTCAGCAAACAAGGGCTCTCAGGACTGAATAATTCCGGTCCACATGGATTTTCAGAAATTCTTTATGCGTTCACCTCTGCCGGCGGCAATAATGGAAGTGCCTTTGCATGGTTAAATGTTAACACGGTTTTTTATAATGTCCTTTTGGGTGTGGTCATGATTATCGGACGTTTCGGAACAATCATTCCCGTACTGGCGATGGCAGGAAGCCTTGCAGAGAAAAAAATAATTCCCGGCTCTGCAGGTACATTCCGTACCGACACTTTGGTTTTTATCTTACTCGTAATTGCAGTGATCCTGATCATTGCGGGATTGACCTTCTTTCCTGCCTTGTCAATAGGCCCGATATCTGAACACTTTCTCATGAATAAAGGAATATCATTTTAAAAAAGATTCCCTATGCCTTCAAGAAAAAAAATCTCTATCCTTGACCGGAAAATTCTCTCCCAGGCCGTCGTTCTGTCCTTTAAAAAACTGAATCCTGCCATTCAGTTGAAAAACCCGGTCATTTTCGTTGTATTTTCCGGCGCCATTCTGGTTTCCCTGATCGTATTCCATGAAACTATAAATCACCTGTTTTCCTGGTTTGATTTCCAGGTTGCTTTATGGCTTTGGTTAACGGTATTGTTTGCAAATTTTTCAGAGGCTTTGGCGGAAGGCAGGGGTAAGGCCCAGGCGGACAGTCTCAGGAAAAACAGGACCACCACAAAAGCAAGGCTTCTTGTTAATGGGCATGAGAAAACTATAAATGCAACCGAATTATCAAAAGGAAATATTGTTGTTTGTGAAGCTGAAGATGTTATCCCGGCGGATGGGGAAGTAATTGAAGGTATTGCCAGTGTTGATGAATCGGCAATAACCGGTGAATCGGCCCCCGTGATCCGTGAATCGGGGGGGGACAGGAGCGCCGTGACCGGAGGCACTAAAGTGATCAGTGACCGGATCGTGATACGGGTAACAGCCGACCCGGGTCATACTTTTATCGACAGGATCATATCACTTGTGGAAAGTGCTATCCGGCAGAAGACGCCGAATGAAATTGCCCTGTCGATTCTGCTTTCCGGTATGACCTTAATTTTCCTTATTGCAGTTGTCACACTTCCGGCCTTTTACAGCTATGGCCTTAAATCAGGAAATCAATCTTCTGCCGGGAACCTTACAATTCCAGTGATCATTTCCCTGCTGGTATGTCTCATTCCTACTACGATAGGCGGGTTATTAAGTGCCATCGGCATCAGCGGGATCGACCGGCTTCTTCGGCGCAATGTCGTTGCCATGAGCGGAAGAGCCATTGAAGCAGCCGGTGATGTCGATGTTCTTCTTCTCGATAAAACAGGAAC
>JBJKSY010000155.1:0-4901 GCA_046703645.1 Cyclobacteriaceae bacterium | reverse complement strand
TTTCATAACCCCTGTTCAGGACTTCGGCAGCATTATAAGTGATCCTGGCACCCTGGCCATTACCGAGATATCCGGGAACTTCCAGGGGAATAAGAATATCTTTGGTGTCCTTTCTGAAATAATCGATTTCAGCAGTTAGTTTATCTGAGATTATTCCTGTTTCAAGGCCGATGTCGGTCTGGTATGTATTTTCCCATTTGAGGTCGGGATTCCCGGAAAGGCCATAGGTATTCCCGGGGACCATGACTTCATTTTTCCCGAATACTGCATTGATCCCATTGTCAACCAGTGAATAGATCCTGAGGTAATCGATCTTTTCGTTTCCGATGATCCCCCAACTGGCTCTGAGTTTAAGATTGGATATTATGGGAAGATTTTTCATGAAATCCTCATTAATGATATTCCAGCCCAGGGCAAAAGAGGGGAAATCGGAATAACGGTTTGCCCTTGTAAATTTTGAAGAACCGTCTCGACGGAAAGTCACGGTTGCCAGGTAGCGATTGTTATAGGTATAGTTGGCCCGGAACAGGTAAGATATCATAGAATAATTATTACCGGGATCTACTGTATTGCTTGTGCCACCGGGGGTTATATTATTCTGGTCAAGATACCAGAAGTTCCTGCTGTCACGCAGGATATTCTGACCTTCAAGATGAAGTAATTCTGAACTGCTTTCCTGCATGGTATAACCGGCCAGGATATCGAATTTATGTTTGCCGAGCTCTTTGTGATAGGTCAGTGTATTTTCCCAGAGCCAGGATAAAAAATTATTGAAGTCCTTGTACAGTTTACTGACAGAATTCTGTTGCTGGGGAGAAACATAAAAAACCGGGGTAAAGCTTTTACCTTTCAGGTTATTCATATCGAGGCCGAAACTTGATTTTGCGGTGAAACCTTTCAGGAAGCTAACTTCTGCATAAAAATTACCGACGCCCCGGAATCCCGTATTATAGCTGTTGGTATTGGCTATATCGGCCAGAACATTCCCTACACCCGGAACCTCCGAGTAGGATCCGTCAGGCTGGTAAGGAGTTTTTTCCGGCTGTGCCCTGTAAACGACAAAAACTGCATTTCCGTTTGTATTCTGTTGCCAGTATGGGGAGAAGGTCAGGTTATTTCCCAGTGTTATATTTTTAGTGAGATGGTAAGTATTGTTCAATTTGATGGAAAGCCGCTGATAGTTTGATTTTGGAATGATACCGTCCTGGTTGAAGAACCCGGTTCCTACATAATACTGAACTTTCTGGGACGCGCCAGAGACAGAAGCCTCATAACTTTGTATAGGTGCAGTTCTGAACAAAAGGTCCTGCCAATCGGTGTTGGGAACAAGATCTACATTGTTATAGGATCCCGGTGTGATCTCATTTACGATCGTGGCAAACTGTGACCCGTTCAGCAAGCTGATCTTCTTTTCAAGTTTTTGCATGCTGTATTCCGCGATGAAGTTTACCGTTGGTTTTTCCTGGTTTGCCGACCCCTGTTTCGTGGTTACGATAATAACGCCATTTGCACCCCTGGATCCGTAAATTGCGGTTGCGGATGCATCCTTCAGCACCTCCATGGATTGAATGTCGGAGGCATTCAGAAAATCGATGTTATCCAAAATCACCCCGTCCACCACATATATCGGATCATTGTTGTTGAATGTCCCGACCCCGCGAATTCTTACAATGGTTTTGTCACCCGGGGCCCCTGAAGCACTGGTTACCTGTACTCCGGGAACCTTACCCTGCAGCGCCTGTGCAGGGTTTAAAGATGGTACGGTAGTTATCTCGGATCCTTTTATAGAGGAAACTGAACCTGTCAGATCGCTTTTCATGACCGTTCCGTATCCAATGACCACCACTTCATTAAGCTGGGTCGTCTCGGCTTGCATTACTACATCAATTATGGATTGTGCCCCGACCGCAATAGTCTGCGTCTTGTAACCAATGAAGGAAAAAGTCACTGTTTCCTGGCCGGGCTCAAGCCTGAGGGTGTATGCCCCATTGACGTCGGTAACAGTACCCTGTGTGGTTCCCTGGATCACTACATTGACGCCGGGCAAAGGAGATCCATCCTTGGCATCCGTAACTTTTCCTGAAATTGTCTTCTGTCCAAAGGCAAATTGTCCTGTGAAGAGTACAAAAAATAATGTGATGACATACCTATACATATCCAGTAAATTTTTCTCGATCAATATTCATAATCCGGCATTTTTCTCTTCAGGGTTCGGCGCCTGGCCGAAGCAAATGATGTATTCCGACTCTGCACATTACGGAAAATGGATTATAATTATTTCAGGGGTTATTAAAATTTGACTTATTCGCCCGGTTATTGCATCACATGGCTGATGATCAATTTTCAGGTTGAATAAATAAATTATGATACCCTGTTAATTCCGGCATAAGTTAGATTATTGTAATAAATGAAGGCAGGTACATACGTCCAAAAACCTTGGTAAAATTGTCTAATTCACTTATTTATGGGGTTATTCTGTGTATAAATGACAATTCCTGATGCATTTACATAATAAAAATGCCTACTTGTGCAATCACCGGGGTCAACAGGGGAAATGGATCCGGAGTAATGGATCACCGGGACTGATCTATCTTTTTCTCCACATAATTTGTTGGGGCTATTCCAAAATACTTTCGGAAACTCTTGCTGAAATAAACAGGATCATTGTATCCTACCATATAACAGACTTCGGAAACTGACAGATTTTCCTTCACCAGAAGCTGGGCCGCCCTTTTAAGCCGTAAGGTATTTATAAAGCTCTTAACAGGAAGATTTGTCAATTCCTTCAATTTCATATAAAACAGGGAACGGCTGACACCTACTTCTTCGGCAAACCGGTTAACATCAAAATCAGGATCCTGCATATATTTTTCTGCCACCTCTATCGCTCTTTCCAGAAATTTCTCATCGGCAGAAGTAACAGTGATTTCACTGGGCTGGAGGCTGACTTGTTTACTGAATTTTTCTTTCAGTTCCTGTCTTGACCTTACAAGGTTTTTAACACGGATTATGAGTTCTTTATAATTAAAGGGTTTGGCGAGGTAATCATCGGCTCCTGTTCTGAGTCCTTCAATACGGTTTTCTACCGAAGATTTTGCAGTCAGAAGGATGATCGGAATATGACTCGTTTCAAGGTCTTCCTTCAGCTTTTTACATAGTTCAAGACCGTCCATTTCAGGCATCATTATATCGGAAATAATAAGACGGGGCTGGTGTTGCCTGGCAATAAAAATTCCTTCGCGGCCATTTTCTGCTTCAAGAACCTGGAAATCACCTTTCAGGCATTCCCCGATAAAATGCCTGAGATCGGGATTGTCATCAACGATCAGCACTTTGATTTTACTGTTCACATTTGCTGAAAGTGCTTTCGGGGAGTTTATTTCCGGATGATGAACTGTTAGTGATTCAGGATAATATCTGTCCATTTCATATCCTTCCTGGATTTCCGAATCTTTCAGGTGTTCCCGCCCTAACGGAAGCAGCAGGTTAAAGCAGGAACCTTTCCCTTCCCGGCTGGAACAGAGGATCTTACCGTGGTGCAATTCGGCCAGACTCCTGACAATATATAATCCTATTCCGGTCCCTCCCGGATAGTTTTTGAGGGATTTGTTGGCCTGGTAGAATAATTCAAAGATCTTTTCCTGCTGGTCGGCGGGAATTCCTATTCCGGTGTCTTCCACCGTTATACTTATCCATTTTTCAGGATCATCATGATCCCTCGAAAGGCTGATTTTAATATTTCCCCCGGGAGGCGTGAATTTAAAGGCATTTGATAAGAGATTAACGATAATTTTATCGACCTTTTCATAATCCACCCATATCTCAAGAAAGTCTATATCGGTCTCGAAACTGTAATGGATATTTTTCTGAATGGCTATGTCATAAAAGGAGGCGGTTATTTCGCGAAGTATCAGGACGATATCTGTCCGTGAAGCCTTAAGCTCATAATGACTTCCCTCTATCCTTCTGAAGTCGAGGATCTGGTTGATCAGCCGCATCAGGGAACGGGCATTCCGCAATATCCTGTTCAACATATGAACAAGTTTCTGTTCAAGCTCGGAAGAACTGAGGATCTTTTCGAGGGGACTGATAATCAGGGTTAATGGCGTTCTGATCTCATGGGTAATATTTGTAAAAAACTTGAGTTTTTCTTCATCGGCCTGGTGCATTTTTTCACTGATGTCTTTGATCTCATCACGTTGTTTTGAAATCTTCTCATTCTGATCAATTATTTCCCGCTGGATTTTAAGCAATTCCAGGTTCATCTTTTCTGCTTTGTTTTTTTCATCCGCCAGCTCGGCGGTTCTTTCCGTAACTATTTCCTCAAGAACTTTCTTCTGGTTTTTAATGGATTGAACTCTGATACGATATATCAGGTAAAGAACTCCTGCTATTAATATAGTAAACATGACCCTGGCCCAAAATGAATTCCACCAGGGAGGGAGTTGATGTATAATTAGTGCAATTCCTCCCTCATTCCATATGCCTTCGTTATTGGAGGCTTTAATATGCAAAACATAGGTTTTCGGCTCAAGGTTGGTGAAGGTAATCAGTCGTCTGTTCCCTATATAGTTCCACCGGGTATCGAAACCTTCCAGGTAATAGGCATACTGGTTTTTAACAGGATTTGTATAATTCAGGGCGGTTAGTTCAAAACTTATCGTTTTCTGAAAATGGTGAAGTGTTAATTCCCGGGTTTCTAACATTGAATTCTTTAAAGGTGAATTTTCATCGGAAGGAGAAACCTCCTTATTTAGAATAAACAGTTTTGTAATATAGACTTGTGGGATATTATCATTTGACCGGATCGAAGCCGGATCAAATATGTCAAAACCATCAATGCCCCCGAATATCAATTCACCGTTTTTTCTCTTGCAGGCGGAAGCCGGCAAGTATTCATT
>JBJKSY010000154.1:0-6784 GCA_046703645.1 Cyclobacteriaceae bacterium | reverse complement strand
ATTTTATCTACTGAAACTTATGCCCAGCAACCTTCGGGCAGTGCCAATCCCGGAGTAAGGCCCGACCCGATCGGGGTTATCAAGGGAAAAGTACTTGATCAAAAAACCGGGGAAGCTACGATCCCTGAAAACCTACGAACGGCCCCAGCCGCCTCCATGACGCATCATGCCCATACCATGGTGGGAATCGAAGATTACCTTCTGATCGTCTGTAAGAAGGCCGCGGATCTTGAGGTCCGTGCTTACTCTTTCTTTTCTAATGCTTGTCCTGAGAGATCCAATATCCTCTATCAGTTTGTCAATCTGTCCCTGGTCAGGATTATCCTGGGTCATCAGGGTTCTCAGATGTGCCTCTTTTTCGCGGATCTGGTTCCGAGTCTGGAGGGTGTTTTTGTCAAAGGTAAGATTAAATTGTTCAATCTTCTGTTTCTGATCATCTGTCAGGTTGGGGATCATAGCCATACGATGCATTCTCATTTGCCCCATTTGGTTGTTGCCGGGGTTCCTGGAATGGCCCATACCCATTCCATTCATCTGTTGCCCAAAAGCCTGTACTGCGAGGAACATGCCTATTATCATAAGCCATCCCTTCATTGAATTGAGTTTTTCCATCTTCATATAAACGAATTTTTCAACATATACCCCTTTAGATGTGGTTGGGGTTAAAAACTTGCGTTAAAACAGGATTTAATGTAAAATTCCTCTTTAGGGCTTATTTTGTAACGGGTTCAGGGCATTTATGTTTATGGACAGGGTAAAATTGACCAAATATGTGACAAATTGGCGCATTTTTGATCAAATCAAGTTTGGCATTTAAATCGCAGGGGCTGTTATGGATAATTTTTTATAACATAAAACCTGACAAAAAATACATCCATATGGCTAAAATTAAAATCCAACCATTGGAAGACAGGGTCGTAATTGAGCCTGCTTCTGCAGAAGAAAAAACATCCGGCGGTATTATTATTCCCGATACGGCAAAGGAAAAACCCCAAAAGGGAAAAGTAGTGGCTGTCGGCAAAGGCAAAAAGGACGAACCTATGACCGTAAAAGTAGGAGACGAAGTTCTCTACGGAAAGTATTCAGGCACGGAATTGAGCATTGACGGCAAGGACTACATCATTATGCGGGAATCTGACATTTATGCCGTTGTTTAATCATTATCAGCACGTACTAAATCTTTAATTGTTATGGCAAAAGATATATTATATAGTATTGAGTCGAGGAATGCATTGAAAAAAGGTGTTGACACACTGGCCAATGCAGTAAAAGTGACATTAGGTCCCAAGGGCCGCAATGTAATTCTGGATAAAAAATTCGGTGCGCCCAGGATCACCAAGGACGGAGTTTCCGTCGCCAAGGAAATCGAACTTAAGGATCCTGTAGCGGACATGGGAGCTAAGATGCTCAATGAAGTGGCCACTAAAACTTCGAAGGTTGCCGGTGACGGTACAACCACTGCTACCGTGCTGGCACAGGCCATCGTGAACGCAGGACTGAAAAACCTTGCTTCAGGCGCCAATGCCCAGGATCTAAGAAGGGGTATTGACAAGGCGGTGGAAGCGGTTGTGGACGAGCTTAAGAAAATGAGCCATAAGGTTGGCAATGACAACGACAAAATCAAACAGGTTGCCACAATATCAGCCAATAATGATGAAACCATTGGCGCACTTATAGCAGAGGCTATGGCCAAGGTGAAAAATGAAGGTGTAATCACTGTTGAAGAGGCAAAATCCATCGAAACCACCGTCGACGTGGTTGAAGGGATGCAATTCGACAGGGGATATCTTTCGGCATATTTTGTTACCAACTCTGACAAAATGATCGCCGAGCTTGAAAATCCCTATATCCTGCTTTATGATAAGAAGATCTCCGCCATGAAGGATCTTTTGCCCATCTTGGAAAAAATTGCTGAAGGCGGCAAATCCCTGCTCATCATCGCTGAGGACCTTGAAGGAGAAGCTCTGGCAACGCTGGTTGTCAATAAGCTCAGGGGAGCTCTTAAAGTGGCAGCCGTTAAAGCACCGGGTTTCGGTGACAGACGCAAAGCCATGCTGGATGATATTGCAATCCTGACAGGCGGTTCGGTGATTGCAGAAGAAAAGGGCCTTAAGCTGGAGAATGTAAAACTTTCAGATCTCGGACGTTGCGAAAAAGTGACGATCGATAAGGATAATACCACCATCATCAATGGAGGTGGAAAAAAAGCAGAGATACAGGGAAGGATCGGTCAGATCAAGAAGCAGATGGAAACCACCACCTCCGATTATGACAAGGAGAAATTACAGGAAAGGCTTGCCAAGCTTTCAGGCGGAGTAGCCGTCTTATATGTTGGAGCCAGCTCTGAAGTAGAAATGAAGGAAAAGAAAGATCGTGTGGATGATGCTGTTCATGCTACAAAGGCTGCCGTTGAGGAAGGTTTCCTTCCCGGTGGAGGTGTTTCATTCGTCAGGGCTATTAAGGCACTTGATAAAGTGAACGTTGACAATGAAGACCAGAAGATAGGCGTGGATATCATCCGCAAGGCTCTTGAGGCTCCTCTCCGCCAGATCGCTGTCAATGCAGGATACGACGGGTCGGTTGTTCTTAACAAGGTGCTTGAAGGAAAGGATGACTATGGTTTCAATGCTGCCACGGAAAAATATGAAAACCTCCTTAAATCGGGAGTGATTGATCCGACCAAAGTGGCAAGGATCGCCATAGAAAACGCCGCATCCATTGGAGGCATGCTGCTGATCACTGACTGCGTGATCTATGAAAAGCCGGAAAAGAAAAAGGATATGCCGGCCGGCCCTCCCATGGGTGATGATATGTATTGATCTAATCTATAATAATAAAAAGAGGCTGTCCCAAAAGAAACGGGACAGCCTTTTTTTAGCCCCCATACGATCCCCGCTTTGCCTGTGCGTAGCTGCTTCGGTGTAGGATTGACGGCGGAAGCCAGGATTACTGTAAAATTCCCGGGATCATAAGATTTTTTATTTTTTCGCAACGTCTGTGAATCATTCTGTTATTTTACAATTCGATCGAAACAAGGAATAATTATATTATATTTTTTTAAATTCAACTTTATCAATAAAAGTATGACAATGAAATATAAATTCTCCTGCTTTTTGTTTTTACTGTTCTTGCCGAATATTTCTATATGCATGCCACTGGAGAATCAGCCCGGCACGTCCTTTTACTCTCAAAAACCCGATGACCCGGAAGCCGTATATTTTACAGCGGAGAATTTTCACATCAGGGCTGATGGTAAAACGGATGTAACTGCCGAATTGCAAAGGGCTATCAATGACCTGAAACGGCAAAAGAATTTCGGCATCCTTTTTATCCCGGAAGGGAAATATCTTATCAGCAGAACCATCTATATACCGAAAGCCATACGCCTTATCGGTTACGGGAAGGAACGACCGGAATTCATACTTGCCGATCATACACCTGGATACCAGGAGGCGCCCAGGGATGATAAGGGTAAAGGCGTGTACATGTTCTGGTTCACTTCCCGTTTGATGGATTCAACCGATACCTCCGTTCCCGATGCAAATGCGGGGACGTTTTTCAGCGCTTTTTCCAATATCAATATCAGGATAGGAAAAGGAAATCCTGCTGCCATAGCCCTGCGCATTCATTTCGCCCAGCACAGCTTTGTATCTCATTGCGATATTCATACAGGTGATGCCAGGGCCGGCATTTTTGATGTAGGGAATTTCATGCAGGATGTCAGGATTTACGGGGGAGACTATGGGATACTTACCACCAAAACCTCCCCCGGCTGGCAGTTCACCATGCTCGATACTTATTTTGAAGGCCAAAAAAAAGCCGCCATTTATACACAGGAAGCGGGGCTCACGATCATCCGCATGCAGGCAAACCATGTTCCCCATGTCGTTGAGATCAGACCCGATTACTGGGAGAAGCTGTTCATGCAGGATTGCCGGTTTACCGATGTAAGCCAGTCAGCGGTGGTGATCAGTGATGAAGATAATGCCTATAACTCGATCAGCCTGCTCCATGCCGATTGCAAGAATGTCCCGGTACTTGCATCGTACCGGAAGAGCGGGAAAACCATCCCGGGAAAAGGCATGATCTACCGGGTGAATAAGTTTGAGGATGGATTACAAATTGATGACCTGGGAGCCGTACCTGTTGAAAAAACGATCTCGGATATCGAACCGCTTACCAGCATGCCGGATCCTGTTCCTTCCGATATTCCGGATCTTCCGCCCATGAACGAATGGGTGAACCTTAAAGAGCTTGGGGCAGTGGGAGATAATAAAACCGATAATACCGATATACTTCAAAAAGCAATTAACGAACACCGGGTGATCTACATTCCTCAGGGATGGTACCGGATCACAAGACCCATTCAATTAAAAGAAAATACAGTGCTTATCGGTCTGAGTCCCATCGCCACTCAGATCATCATTCATGATAATACGCCTGCATTCAGCGGATTCGGGAAACCTGTGCCTATGCTCACAGTACCCGGAGGAGGAAATGCCATTCTCACCGGAATAGGGATTTCCACCGGGGATTACAATTCGCGCGCAGTGGCCGTCAAGTGGATGAGCGGCCCCCACAGCTATATGAACGATGTGAAGTTCCTCGGCGGTCATGGTGATATGGAAAGGGGCCCTCTTGTACAGCACGAATGGCACCCAAGGCCTTTGACCAAAGAAAACCGAATTCGTCTGGCGGAGGATCCTGCCTGGGATACCCAGTACTGGAGCCTTTGGATCACCAATGGAGGAGGAGGTGTGTTTTCGGATATCTGGACAGCAAGCACTTTTGCCGTTAATGGCATCTATGTCGAAAGTACCCGAACCCCGGGAAGGATCTATGAGCTATCGGTGGAACATCATATGCGAAACGAAGTGCGTTTCAATAAGGTGGCCAACTGGGAGATCTGTGCACTGCAATGCGAGGAAGAAAGCCGGGAAAGCCGCGACTGCCAGCCTATTGAGATCCAGGCTTCGGATCACCTGCTTTTCGCCAACCTCTACACCTTTCGTGTGATCAGGGTGAAAACACCTTTCCCCTATGCAGTGCGTACTTGGAACAGTCATGATATCGAGATCCTTAACTTCCACAATTATGCACAAACCAAATACACAACTACGGATGCCCTGTACGATATTAACTCAGGTACGGAGGTGAGACCCTGGGAGTTCGAGCGCCTTCAAATCGGCAATAATCTGCCTGCCAGGAAGGAAACGGGTCCTGTGCAGGAGCTTGCGCGGGGATTCGAATTCGCTCTGGGAAGCTGTTCCGACAGTAAGGGAAATGTATATTTCTGCGAGTCGAGACTGAAGAGGATCTATAAATGGTCGGTACAGAACAGCACCATCAGCCTTATAGCCGATTTCCCCTGGGAACCTGAATCCCTGGGCTGCGATTCAGACGACAACCTCCTCGTGGTATTCCGTTATGACCCGCAGCCCGGTTACATGGTAAACGGAAAGCAGGAAACCTTCACCAATCCGCCGGATGCGTACGGGACATCGTTCAGCGGCTGGGGAAATTCGGGTTTCGCCACCTGGGTGTACAGCATTGATCCCGACAATCCTGAAGAAACCATTCAGAAATTGCCGGAAGTATCCATGGGATCGGTAAAACACGTTTACAAGGCCTTGTATCCTTCCAACCGGTGGAGGGACTACCATGATTACAACGAGATAACGGTGGCACGGCCGGAAAAATGCTTTGTTGCGCCCGACGGTAAAACGATCATTCCGATTTGTTATGATCTCGCCCGTGCATGCGCCCTGGTGGAAGCCTTCCCGGGAAAACCCCTTTATACCACCAACGAATACGACAAGAGGGTCGTCCGGCTTGACGTCGATGACCTGGGCTATGTGAGCCACCTTACCTATTTCGCCGAAAAGGGTGAATTCAGCACTGCCGTTGATAAGGAGGGTAATGTGTACATTGCCGACGGGAATATTTATGTATTCAATCCCTTCGGGAAGCAAATAAATTATATCGAAGTTCCTGAACGTCCTACGACGATCACCTTCGGGGGGAAAGACCATGAAACTCTATTTATAACCACTGCGGATGCATTGTATAAACTTAACCAATAGGATCAAACCAAAATCATATTATAATACCCGAATACCCCGGGTGCCATTTCGGAGGGTAATTAACGACAAAACCGGGCCTGACTTTAAGGGATTAATTATTATGAAACCCTGAGACATGATTGCCACGGTGTTTCAGGGTTTTTACCATATATAGGTAAAATATTAATCCGGGTTTCCGGACTCCCCGGCGAATTATACTTTGCACAGCGGCACCGATGAATGCCGGGATTAAAAAACTGAAACAATCCATTTTAATTTATTACTTGATTTTTTAAATTATGGGATTAAACCCATTTGAACCATGCGTTACGAAGCTCATCCGGGAAATCCGAGCACGGGTTATTACCGGAATTTTCCATTCAATGACCGGAAAGAAAACCCTGCGCTTAAAGCGCTCACTGAAGAACAATGGAACCATTGGAAAGAGCACGGATATGTGATCATCCCCGATGCTGTTCCTCCGGATCATGTGGAACGCCTTGTTGACCTGATATGGGATTTTGAAGAAAAAAAACCGGACGATCCATCGACCTGGTATGCTCCCCCGCGCAAGGAAATCGAAATGAAGGAACTCGTCGGCAGCGGAATGGTTGAACTATACCAGCACCAATATTTATGGGACAACCGCCAGTACCCGAAGGTTCATGATATTTTTACCGATATCTGGGGAACAGAAAAGCTCTGGGTGTCCATCGACCGCT
>JBJKSY010000153.1:0-2736 GCA_046703645.1 Cyclobacteriaceae bacterium | reverse complement strand
AAAAAGACGCTCGAAGAAATGTTCGGCATTGACATTACACATCATTCCCTGTATTTTTTTGCCAAAGAAAGGGAAGGCAAATCGATAACCAAATAGAATTTCCTTATTATGGAGTTTACACATCAAGTTACGGAGAACAAGATCCTGGTCATTACCATGTCAGGAGATCTGATCGGAGAAAACAACGGACCTGAATTGTTCACCTTCGTGAATGACAAAATCCAGGAGGGATATTATTACTGTGCCGTCGACCTGTCACAGGTCCGGTATATGAACAGCTCCGGTATCGGGATACTGATCACCCTCCTTACCAAATTCAGAAATCATGAAGGTGAAATGGTACTCATCAGGCCTTCCGAGACCATTCGCAAGCTATTGCTGATCACAAAGCTCAATAAAATTTTCAGCATTAACGAAACCAAGGAGGAAGCCCTTAAAAGCCTCAATCCCGGCAATAAAACAAATTAAATCCTTGAATCAAAAATCGGTATTGAAATGAAAGTGGATGTACTACTGGGCTTGCAATGGGGCGATGAGGGAAAAGGGAAGATCGTTGATTACCTGGCTCCGCGTTATGATATTGTAGCCCGTTTCCAGGGCGGACCGAATGCCGGTCATACACTGGAATTCGATGGAATAAAGGTGGTGCTTCACCAGGTGCCTTCCGGCATATTCCGGCCCCATATTAAAAACCTTATCGGCAATGGGGTTGTCCTCGATCCGGTGGTATTCAGGCAGGAAGTGGATGCCCTGAAAAAATACGGTATCGATGCCCGTGAAAACCTTTATATTTCAAAGAAAGCCCAATTGATTCTTCCGACACACCGGTTGCTGGATGCCGCCGATGAAAAGGCGAAAGGAATTGAAAAGATCGGATCTACGCTACGGGGGATCGGTCCCGCCTATAAAGACAAAGTTGCAAGGAACGGATTGCGTGTCGGTGATATTCTCGATGCCGATTTCGGTTCCAAGTTCGAAAAAATTGTAAGCCTGCATAAGCAGGGCCTGGATCACCTGAATTATCCCTGTGAACTTGATGCCCTGAAAAAGGAATTCCTCGAATCAATATCTTTCCTCAAGGGATTCAACCTGGTGGATGGGGAATATTTTATTGATGAACAACTGAAAAAGGGACTGAAGGTACTTGCGGAGGGAGCACAGGGCTCCATGCTTGATATCGACATGGGCAGTTACCCATTTGTGACGAGTTCAAATACCATTGCTGCGGGTGCGGTAAGCGGCCTGGGTATTGCGCCTACAAGGATAGGGGAGGTGATGGGCATATTCAAAGCTTATTGTACGCGAGTGGGCAGCGGACCCTTTCCCACCGAGCTTCTCGATGATACCGGGGAACTTCTCAGGCAGACCGGGCACGAATTCGGGGCTACTACAGGGAGACCCAGGCGTTGCGGCTGGATCGATATCCCTGCCCTTAAATATGCTATCATGCTCAGCGGGGTCACCCGTCTGTTTATGATGAAGGCAGATGTGCTCAGTGCTTTTAAAACCCTTTATGCCTGCACGCATTATAAATTATCCGATGGATCAACTACGCAGCAGGTTCCTCATTCGCTCAATGAGAAGATCACACCGGTCCTGAAATCCTTTGATAGCTGGCAGGACCTGGATGCATCCCTGACTGATTTTGATAAATTGCCTCCCAACCTGCTTCACTACATAGAATTTCTTGAAGAACAGTTTGGCGTACCCATTGAAATCGTGTCCGTCGGACCTGACAGGGAGCATACTATAATCAAGAATGGTGATCTGATACTTAAATAATGACGGCTCACACGCTACTGTTGATAATCCTGGGGATCCTTTCCGCGGAATTCCTTTTCACCAAGACCCTGGAATACCTGAATTACAGGAACCTGAAAAATGAGCTTCCTCAGACATTGCAGGGAATATACGATGAGGAAAAGTACCGGAAATCAATCGATTATAACCGGTCCAGCAGCCGGTTTGATTTTTTCACTTCAACCCTCAGCTTCATTGTCATTTTCATTCTGTTAATCAGCGGGTTCTTCGGATGGTTCGATCATTGGCTCAGGACCTATATTCACCAGGAAATTCTTCTGGAGCTGGCTTTTTTCGGCATACTGGCACTGATTTCAGACCTCCTGTCGACTCCATTTGATCTTTACGATACCTTCGTGATCGAAGAGAAATTCGGTTTCAACAAGACCACTCCCGGAGTTTATATTACCGATAAGCTTAAGACCTATCTTCTGGGTGCTGTACTGGGGGGCGGAATACTCGCATTATTATTGTTCCTTGTAAGCAGACTTGGACCTTCTTTCTGGATTTATTTCTGGGGGGTATTTGCCCTGTTCATGTTTTTCATGAATATGTTTTATACTTCCCTGATCATGCCGCTGTTCAATAAGCTGATCCCCCTTGAAGAAGGAGAATTGAAAAGTGCAATCCGGAACTTCAGTGAAAAAGTAAGTTTTCCGCTCGATAATATTTACGTTATCGACGGGTCTAAAAGAAGTACTAAATCAAACGCTTTTTTTTCAGGCATCGGTAAAAAGAAAAAAGTGGTTTTGTATGATACACTGATCAGGAACCACAGCGTCGATGAACTGGTTGCCGTGCTGGCTCATGAGATCGGACATTACAAAAAGAAACATATTCTCTGGAGCTATATTTTATCGCTGGTGCAAACCGGTGCACTTTTATATATCATGTCATTCCTGCTGTTTAGCCCGGTATTATCACAGGCTCTTGGAG
>JBJKSY010000152.1:0-3217 GCA_046703645.1 Cyclobacteriaceae bacterium | reverse complement strand
ACCAGCCCCATGTACTGGCTGACGATGCATTTCTGGTTATCACCGGAAGGGGGCAGGGTAATCTGCTGGGCTTTAAGGAAAACAGGGAGGCAAAGCACCAGGCTCAGCACTCCCGCTTTGTTGTAGAATGTTTTCATAGGAATTGGATTTAATTTGACCTTTTTAAATTTCAGGAAATTAATTTCTTCTTGACAGCCAAAATATTACGAATGGATGAATTTGTATATTAAACCGCACTTACTGAATTCGGGAAGAGCTGGGATATCCGGATTCTTTACATTCACCGGAGGTCTTGATTCCCTCATAGTCAAGTGTCTTCATGACAATCCATAAGCGGCCGGGAGTAGAGTTGAATTTTACTTTACGAAATAAATTTTGATATGAAATCCCTGAATTTCACCTGGAAACGAACAATAGAAGTGCGTTTTTTTTATCATGCTGAAAATAGTTTTAATTGATAGCAATATAATAAGCTTAAAAAGGAAAAGAATCCCGGGTGATCTATTCCCGGAAAAGGATGTTATACCTCGTTTTAAGCAGGAACCACAATATGGAGGCTAACAGGAAAATAAAAGTGCCATAAAGGGGAGCGATCATCGAGAGTTTAAACCCGTGAACCATGATCCCGAATGAAACGTCTGCAGCTTCCTCAATTGCTTTTAATGCCCGAAACAATCCTATCCCCTGTCCGAAGATCCCGAATATAGCAGAAAAACCCCCAATATAAATAAGGGCAAGAATCAGGTTATCTATGGATTCGCGTTTGCCTGGAATAGGCCTGAATAGATAAAATATTCCAATGACGAACAGCACAAGAATACCCGCCAACAGGACGGTCATCGGGAACATAAAAAAAATATTCCCGGCTACCAGAAAATCGATGAACCATTTCATAATTGATATAATTTAAGATAAAAAAAGAATTTACAATCAAGCTTAACCAATAAATCATTTCCTGATTTTTATTTTCGACGAATGACTGTAACCAAGAGAGAATAATATAGATATTGATGGTCACCGGGGTTCGTCGACTGTGCTGTTTTATTCGTCGATATAATTTTTAAATGTAACGACAGTCATTTATTCACTGTTTTTATTTTTTTAACTTTATTCAACTTGATTTTTTAATATTGAAAAAGTTGCGCTACGTTAAAATCCGCATTTATGCGCATATTCTTTTCTGGACGGGAGTACTAGTATTTTATACTTTCCTTTTCGGTAATGAAAATAAGGAATACCTGAATGCTTTCTTTTTTGTTATATGGCTTCTTCCTGTTACTATAGGCACCACGTATTTTTTAAATTATTTTCTTATCCCGAGGTTCCTGCTGACCAAAAAATACCTGCGGTTTGGCCTGTTCCTGCTATATGTTGTAATTATTTCAATTACGCTGGAAATGAATGTTGTTATGTGTAATATATTGATCAATGCCTATTATTTTGATCGCTTGACGGTTCATGCTTCCTTCAACAGTTTTTACCTGATTGCCGGAAATTATCTTGTGGTTTTCTTTGCCGTTGCTATTAAACTTGTCAACCTGTGGTATCGCATGGAAAGTAAAGCCTTCTTGTTGGAAAAGGAAAGTATGGCGGTCGAGCTTAAATTGAAAGAGGCACAGCTTAAGTTACTGAAAGCCCAGATCCATCCGCATTTTCTTTTCAATACGCTCAATAACCTTTACGGTCTTACCCTGAAGAAATCGGAAAAATCCCCGGAAGTGGTGCTGAGAATTTCATCATTGCTGGATTACATGATTTACCGAAGTGCATTGCCCCGGGTACTGCTCACGGAAGAAATAAATTATATCAGGGACTATATTGCCCTGGAAGAGCTACGATACAGCAGGCTAAAGCTGCAATATACTTTCCCTGAAGAGCCGGACGGTTACAGCATTGCCCCCCTGATCCTGCAACCCTTCGTGGAAAATGCATTCAAGCACGGCACAAGCAATGATATAGCATCGCCCTGGATTGACATCAAAGCAGAGTTGCAGGGTTCAAATGAATTATTCTTTTCAGTAAATAATTCAAGGTCAGCTTACACCCCGGATGACCCGGCCGGGTATACGGAAGGGATCGGACTTAAAAATGTGAAAGAAAGACTGAGAATTCTTTACCCTGAAAATCATTTCCTGCGAATATCAGAGGAAGAAAAATGTTTCGGAATCAGTCTTAAGTTAAAACTCGATTTCATGAAATGAAAAAGATCAAATGCCTGATCGTAGATGATGAACCGATTGCCGTTGAGGTGATCCGTAACCATATTGACAAATTGGACCAGATGGAAGTTGCCGGTGTTTGCGAACAAGCAATACAAGCTTTTGAGTTTCTGAAACTTCAGGAGGTCGATCTTATTTTTTTAGATATCCAGATGCCAAAGATGACGGGAATCAATTTCCTGAAGAGCCTGAAAAATCCTCCGCCGGTGATCATTGTAAGCGCTTACAGGGAATATGCATTGGAGGGTTTCGAACTGGATGTGGTGGATTACCTGCTGAAGCCAGTCTCCTTCGAACGTTTTCTGAAAGCCATCGATAAATACTTCAATCATTATGGCAAATTCTCCGGCAGGTCAGAAGCCGCCCCTCAACAGATTCCGGCGCCCCGAATTCTCTGGGTACGATCTGACAGGAAAAACGTTAAGATCGATACCGGTAAGATCCGGTACGTTGAGGGGCTGAAAGATTACCTGAAAATTTTTCTGGAAGACGGAATGCTCATAAGCAAATGACCATGAAGGAAATGGAGGAAAAACTCGATAAAGGCCAATTCCTTCGAATTCACCGGTCCTTTATTGTGTCGCTGAATCATATAAATGCCTTTGCTCCTGAACGGGTGGAAGTTGGCGGCAAAGAACTGCCGATCGGATACAGTTACAGGAATTTCGTTCTTAAAGTATTGTCTTCATAAATGATTCTTCTATGGAGCATCAATCGATTACTGTTTGCCTCATTAAAGTATCCCAACGATATTAAATATTCATAAGTTACCATAAAACTTTTTTCCCGGAAGATAGATAACAGGGGCCGGTTATCTGAGGTTAAAATAGTTATAAAAGACTTATCCGATTAGAAGGATTCTATCATCATATTTCTTATTTTGGAATATCAGTAAACTATTATCATAAAATGAAAATCAAACATTTTCTTTATGTACTTTTAATTCTGGTTTTAGGTTGTACAACCCATAAAACTTATCTCCCTCCCCCATTAAACCT
>JBJKSY010000151.1:0-2674 GCA_046703645.1 Cyclobacteriaceae bacterium | reverse complement strand
ATTCCTCCAAAAGAAGCGCTTATAACCGTTATAGCCCCGGCCAACTCAGCGCAAAATCCGTGAACAGGCTTTAATTCGGTTAAACGCATTCCCAGGGTCTGAATAACTTTCCAGCCACCGGTCATGGTACCGAGAGCCATTGAAGTGTATGCTGCAAAAATTACCCACGTAGGCACATAAAAATGATGACCCAGATAGCCCGTGCTATATAATAGAACAGCCACTATCCCCATAGTTTTCTGTGCATCGTTGCTGCCATGCCCGATACTGAAGATGGCTGAAGAAATGAGCTGGAGATACCTGAAATATCCATCGACTTTTGTTGGAGGCGTTTTTTTAAATATATATAAGGTAACCACCATGATGAGATAGGAAAGAATAAATCCCAGCAATGGGGAAAGAACTATGAAAGCAACAATTTTTATAACGCCGGAAGAGATGACAACACCGGGTCCTCCAACCAGTAAACCTGTTCCGATGAGCCCGCCAACCAGGGCATGGGATACACTTATCGGTAATCCTAACCTGGTACAGAAATAAACCCATATAATAGACCCCAGCAATGTTGCCAATACGAGGTATGCGTTTACTACAGATGTATCTATCACTCCTTTTCCAATGGTATCGGCCACATTAACGCCAAATAAAAAAGCTGCCACAAAATTGAAAAAAGCCGCCCACAACACTGCTGCATATGGCGAAAGCACTTTGGTAGAAACTATCGTGGCTACCGAATTGGCGGCATCGTTCATGCCGTTAAGAAAATCAAAACCAAGGGCAAGGATTACAATGAAAACAACCAACCAGAACATTTTAAAAATTTAAAGCATTTTAACAATTACCACTTTCAAAAGATCGGCGATCCGCTCAGCACGGTCCACCGCCCGTTCGAGACTGATCAGTATATCCTTGTGTTTGATAAGTTCGATGGGGTCTTTTTCCTTTTTAAAAAGGTTTTGAATTGATTTATGATTGATCTCATCGGCTTTGCTTTCCAGTTCGCTGATTTTAGTGCATGCTGACATTAAATGGCTTACATCCTTAAAATCTCCAATGTAATCCATGGCGTCATTAATCTCAACGGCACAGGAATTTATAATTTCACCGAATTCCGTAAAAGAAGGCAAAAGGGATTTGGGTTTGTAAAGGCTGATGTCCTGGCTTACCCGGTTGATCAGGTCAACAAGGTCATCGATATTTTTGGCCAGCCTGTGTATATCTTCCCGGTCAAAAGGAGTAATAAAAGTCTTGTTGATCTCATCATACACCCTGCGTGTGATCTTATCCCCTTCCAGTTCCTTCTCATTGATTTTCTTTACCAGAACATCAATATTTACGGATTCATACCCTTTGAGCAATTGGTTTAATGTGATTGCTGTTTCCAGAAGATTCTGAGAAGCCTGTTTGAAAAGAATGGCAAATTTTTTATCCTTCGGGACCAGGAATTGAAAAAATTGATTAACACTCATAATGATAATTTAGATGTAAGTAAGTCCTTTCAAATCTATGATAAATCCGTTAAGAAATTCCACAAAATATAAACTTTTAGCAATATCCTGATTAATCAGGAATATTTTTGAATGTTTATCATGGTAACTTAATAATGATCTTAAAATTTATCGCTGTAAAGCGTATTCCTTAAAGCATATTAAATAATCTCTCCATAATGTTTACCAAATTAAAGAACCTCATCCTCCGCGAACTTTTTTATCTTGTCGCCTGTATATCCCTGATTTTGGCAGGTGTAGTCGCCCGGGGAATATTCTTCGATAAATGGTACAAAGGCTGGCACCAGATTGGTATTGCAGGAGCGATCATTTATGTGATAAGCTTCATCTATCGCCTTTTTGCATGGACATACAGGAGACCAAGGGAAAAAAGAAAATTAAGGAAAAAATATTAAATCCTGGAGTCTGTCTGAAAACTTATTGGAAATGGTGATTTTATTGATATTCCGGTATATTTGGGCCTGAATTTTGCAAGTTTTTTTTGAAATTAACCCATAAATGAAAAAGGTATTATTTTTTCTCAGCCTCTTTACGATAACCTTTTGCCTGAAAGCTCAGATACATGCCGGAATCAGTGCACAGAGTACAATGACCATTAGCGGGACTTCTACAATTCATGACTGGACCAGTAAGGTGAATACAATTAATGGAGATTTGACCTTTTCGAAAATTGCCGGTCAAAAATCCCTGCCCGATGCCGGGAAACTGGTTGAAAACCTTAAAATGGAAGTACCGGTAAAAAGCATTGAAAGCCCCCGGGGAGTTGTTATGGATAATAAGACTTATGAGGCGCTTAAATCCGAAGAATTCCCGCTTATAACCTTTATCCTCAGAGACGACCATATAACTGGTGTTTCCGATAAAGCTGCAGGGAAATTTACTTTGGCCATTACGGGTGATCTCACCATTGCAGGAACAACAAAGACTGTTAGCCTCAATTTAAACGGATCAAAAATTGGAAACGGAACCTTCCAGTTCGATGGAAGCTATTCCATTAACATGACCGAATATAATGTAACTCCTCCTACTGCCATGTTTGGACAGATTGTGACCGGAGAAAATGTAACATTGGCATTCTCAATTAAAACAGAAGAATCCAGGTAAATAATTTTTATAAGATGGCAAGAAGTACAATTTTTCTGATTTTTTTATTCATGTGCGGCATG